>JAHWIA010000032.1 GCA_019322855.1 Candidatus Woesearchaeota archaeon
GGTTCTCCTTATCACGCTCGTTCACCTCTTTTTTTAAATATACTCAAAGTAAATATTTATTGAATATTAGTTTACTTTTCGTAATAAGCAAACTCAATAATCACATAACAAAATTTGATGAGTTTGCTATGTGATTTATAAGAGAATATAATGGCCTTATCTTTATAAACTTTGTGGTTACCTGAACTTACACAGCATGTATATGGAGAATCCTATCAGGAATGCAAAAGCAGCAAATGGAATGACCATGAATGCGAAATAATTTCCAAATCCAAAAATACCCATTAAAACTCCTAACAACATCCCTAAGAATATTGAAAAGAGAGAATACACCAGATAAAAGATAGGCACAACCAAGGTTATTCTTTTGAATTTGTAAATCAAGAATAATACAATTGCAATAATGCTCAAGATTATTACAGCTACATTGAATAAAGTAAGAATGACATTAGATATCATCATTAGATAAAATATTGGAGTTGCTCCTACTCGCAGCAATTGAGGCAGTAATACAATGTTCAGAAGTCCTAGTATAGCATAGATTATCACAACTATAAAATACGCTTTCAAGAACTTGCTCTTGTTTTCTGCAGGCTTTGTTTTCTTTTTTCTGGCCATTGTTCTTTTTTATATGTTTGAAATATATAAATCTATTCCCTTGTCCTTCTGTCAAGGTCTTCTGTTTCGTTAAGCAATTGGTCGAAAGTATGATGTAATTCTTCGAATCTTGTTGTCAGTGAAGTGTTGAACTCATGGCTCTTGTTATGGATGTAGTTCAGGCCGTCGTTTATCGCAGTCTCCATCCTTGTCTCTGCCCTTGTGATGCCTTCTCTTGAGCCTTGGCTGACTTCATCATTGAACTGGTTAATTCCATTTTCAATGACTGTGTTTCTTTCTGTCATTGTGTGATGGACCTGCTGGGTAAACACATTTACCCTTCTGACCATGTCTCTTACATCTGTCCTTAATCTCTGCAATTGCTGTATAAGGATCTCTGCCTCTGCCCGCGCAGCCATCCTCTGCGAGAGTTCTTCATTTCTTTCCATCAATTGCTGCGTGTTGTTTTCCAATTCTCTTGTGTTGTTCATCAATTCTTCTGATTCATTGTTCAGTCTTTCATGCACTGTGTTCATCTCTGTCCTGCTGTTCTCTATCATAGGATTCATGTCGTGCCTTACTCTTTCTCTCACTTCTTCTCTTTCTTCATCTGTGCTGTCATTATATCCTCTTGGTATCGCAGCCCTGATATTATAATGAACTTCATCCTCTTCTCTTCCGCCTCCTAAAAGATAGATGGTTCCATAGACTGCCAGGATTATGAAGATGGTAGTTCCCAGACCAGTGAACATAGGCTTGCCTCCGAGCGAGCCGAACATCTGGAAAGCCAATGCCAAGCCAAAGACTGTCATGAAGGTGCGCATGTTCTTTCCATTGATCTCTTCTGAATCAAAGATGTACCTGAAGATCGCTGCGATGAGAACAGAAAGAATGACTGCGAAAAACACATTGAACTGATGAGCTATCTCCTTGGCCCTTATCAATACCTGTCCTGGGCCTGCAACAAAAAAGACGCTCAATACAACAATGCCGGACATTGTCAGGCAGATGGTTTTTCCTGTCTTTGTGAGCTTGCCTTCTGGCGAGAAAGCCTTGCTCCTTGTCAGACCAAGAGCAAAGATGCCGTATAATAGAAAGAAGAACAGGAAGAAAAGGATGGCGAACATGATCGGCTTGTTCTCCATGACCTTGTGGACGCCTGCGAGTGTCTGTGAAAACACGTCATTCTGTGCTGCAGCTGATGGTACTATGAGCAGAATGATTAGAATAGACAGTACTATAAGTATTACAAAGCTTTGTTTTCTACTGCTATGCATTAATTTTCACCGCTTTTGGTGTTTATGTAAGAATTAGCATATATAAACGTTTTGATTATTGAATTTCAATGTCTTTTCCAATTGCCTGGCCAGGCATTCCTTTCTCGAACAAAGCTCTCACAGCACCCTTGTTGCCGTGGATGTTTGAAATCTTGCCCTTGATCTCCTTGCCTGTCTCTGTCTTGAAAACAACTGTCTTGCCAACCAGTTTCTGTGCGTCTTCTTTTGAATTGACGCCCTCTACATAAATGATTATCTGATTGCCCTTCTGGGTTTTTCTCCCTCTCCTGAAATTGGCTATTTTAGCTTTCATATTGCTCCAGAACTTGATAGTTGTATTTAAATGTTATTGTTATTTCTTGCTTATAAAGAAGGCCTAAAACTGCTGAAAATACGCATTTAAGCTATTTTTTCAGCCTTTTTCCACAGAATGTTAAAGTATCTTTTGTAAGCATCTGCCATATCCTTATCTTTAATCTGAATTATCTTTATTGTCGGATTGAAAGTTATCAAAACAACCTCGTCTCCGCAGACATTCGTCGCGACTTGAGAGTCATATAATTGGGGCAGGCACCTGACATATGTAAATCGTAATTTATTTATGACTTTTACTCTTTCATGAGCTTCAAAATTATAGATGTGATACATCTTTATCCCTTTCTTTATCCTTTCTTTATGGAAATTATCAATCCAGTGCCTTACTACTTCAAAACCTTTTTTAGGGATCCCGTATGTCAAGAAAGGTTCATCAAACTCGAGAAAATGATAAAAAAGATTTCTTAGTGCTGCTGTTCCTTTATAGATATTGACTACACTTTCTGATTTAACAAATTGCTGAATCAGCCTAATACGAGGAATTATCTTGGATATTTTTTCTTTTTTAGAGTCAAGAATATTCATCAACGAACTTGGGTCCAAAGCCTCATATACTACTTTTTTTTCAACAGTTTTCTTTGAAACCAATCCTTTCGCTTCTAATTTGTTTAATACATCGTAAGTGTTTGCCTTGAAAAGTTTGGATTCTTTAGCTATCTTGTAAGCCGAAGCAGCACCTAGTTCAGATAATTTAAGATAAACAATAGATTCATTTTTTGATAATCCTATTTCTTGAAGTAGCTTTTCCATACAAATTATCATAGTTTATTGCTTTATAAAGGTTTCCTAAAAAAGGTAGTAGTAATTACTACCAATGTCTGAAGATAATAGCCGCTACCAATATTCTTTATATCTAAAGTCCGACATATTAATTCTAGAAAATTTAATTGAAAATTAGAGTACTGCAAATTAGCGGGAGCTCTAGGAGAAAAATAAAATGGAAAACAATTTGTGGAAATCGTTTCAATCTGTCGATAACGACGAACAAAAGAGAGTAGAGCTTACCAGCGCAATAACTAATAGAATGCTAAGGTTCGGCCTTCCTGAAACAACTTCCTATCAGTCGTATGAGCGGGAAGCAGAACTTCTGGACATGTTATATCGCGGAATGGTAAATGATGAAACCCTGACAAGAGGATTTGAGGCATTCAAGAAATTTGTTCCTAAAGTTCCGGGCGAGATATTTGATAGATACAGGGCAATAAGATACGAACTGAAAAAACTTGACCTTGATACTTTGATAATAGGAGCATGCGGTCTGTCTCCTTTGGGTCTGATCATGGCCGAAGAGAATCCAGAGCTAAATGTAATTGACACAGATCTTTCTGATGTGGTAGATTACAGACGCTCATTAGAGATACAGGCATCACCAAGATATAGCCTGACAACACTTAATCTGCTGGATCCTGCGCAAGAGGAAGTCTCTGATATGCCAAAAGGAGAAAAAGTAGCAATGGTAGTCGAAGGGCTGATGTTCTACCTCGATGAAGGGCAAAGAAAGCAACTCAATCACGGTCTTCGTAAGATTGCCGACGGTGTTGCCTTGCCTTCTGCTAAAGACTTACATTACATCTTTGATGTTTATGTAGCAGATGCACCTTCGAAAAAGAGAGACACTGTATTTGATCCTGAACATCCGCAGTGGAAGGACTTTATGAATCTTGTCTCGAACGTATATGAAGGGCAAAAAGCATTTTTCAGATCACGGAACGAAGTAATTTCATACCTAGAATCATCAGGCTACGAGATGGCACGTGCTAGTGAACAGTCCAGCAGAGATAGTGCGCATACAATTTTTGCGTGCAAATATAACATCAGCGGAAAAAGACTCTATAATGTACTGGCAAATCGTATTGCTGCAGTCGATGCAGGATTGATAAGAAAAAATCGAAGTAAAAGATCACAGAGGATTTGAGGTAAAAATGGCAAAAGTAAGCTGTAAGGAATGTGGTTGTGTTTTTACACAGGATGAAAGATTTGTTGGAGGCAGTCTTTGGTGCGAATCATGCAGGTCAAAGCATTCTGAAAAATTGACAGAAGCAAGAAGACTTGCATCCAAAGAATTTGGGACTCTGTATGAAAAG
Source organism: Candidatus Woesearchaeota archaeon (assembly GCA_019322855.1). Classification (GTDB taxonomy): domain Archaea; phylum Nanobdellota; class Nanobdellia; order Woesearchaeales; family WJKV01; genus WJKV01. Next base: position 4,334 of record JAHWIA010000032.1, read on the forward strand.
GGTTCTGTCAGGGCAGAAGAAGAGACAAGCAAGCTGATTGACAGGATTGAAAAGAACAGGGGCGGCGAGACGACTTATGCAATTGAATGCAAACGGTGCGGCGTCTATCTTGGAGATTGGGTCTATAGCAGGGACGGATATCATCCTCCAGAATTCTGCGGGGAATGCAATGACAAAGTCATTTATGAAGCTAAAGAAAGGATAAGAGAAAGAGAAGAGAGAAAAAGAGAAGCAAGAGAAAGGCTAAGAGACATAGAAGATAGTTTCTCTGACATATAGTCCCCTAAGAGTAGTGTATATAGGTAAGCTTTATAAACAAAATGAAGAATATGTCTCACCATGGTAAGATTCGTATTCCATGGCCAGGAAGTAGAATTGGGCAGTTCTAGAGCAGGAAGAAGAGCTATAGGGGGTCCTGTTCACGGAGCATATCGAAGGCCTGTTGCCGATCCTGATTTTGACAACAATAATACTCACTTTTCCAATTTGCCTGTCAGAGATCCTAAATTGCATCGATACTTTCCATTAGTTGAAAAGATGAAGCAGTATGATCTTTCTGGTGAAAATGACGCAATGCTCGCTGCAAGGACCGTGCGCCTGAAGCAAGAGATTGAAAGAGGAAAGAGAAATGAGGATGACATTCTTGTTGAAGCTTATGCTAATATTTATGAATTGATGACAAGAGCAAGGCTTGAACACAGGACTTGGGATGTTCTTGGACAACAGTTTGAATGGAACATGAAACCTTATGATTCACAGTTACTGGCAGCCATCGCAATGAGCAAAGGTCATGTAATAGATATGAAGACGGGCGAAGGAAAAACACTAGTAGGTGCAATGGATGCTTATTACAAAGCATTGCAGGGACAGGTGCATGTCGCGACAGTAACAGAATATCTTTCAGAGAGAGACCACGACATACTTGCGCCTTTGTTCACGACCTTAGGCTTGAAAGTTGGATTGAACAAAAGAGACATGCTTCTTCCTGGCGAGGATGTATTGCCTGACGAAGAAAAGTTCAACAGGCAGTTGTTCAGAAAACAGCAGGCTTATGACAATGACATCTTGTTTTCACCATTCTATCAATTGGCGCACGATTACAACAATGACACTGTCGCACGAGTCGAACAGATGCAGGACGGTGATCTGCCGGACAATCCTGTAGGACGATTAAATAAATTATCAAGGAAGAAATTTCTTATTCTGGACGAGATTGACGAGATTGCGATTGACGAAGCTAATATTCCTGTCATCTTATCTGCTGGAGAAGATGCGAACGCTGCTGCAGAAGAAGCAGAATACGAAGACATAGAACAGATAGTCTCTATCTTTGATAAAGGAAAAGTAGATTTCAATAATATGCAATACGAAGAAACTTATTATGACGCTGCCTTGAATCCAGTTGTCGACACATACAATATCAACAAGGCTTCTGTAAGGTTTGTCTGGAGAAAGAAGAAATACATTGAATTTCTTGAAAAGAGATGCGATGTAGTATACATTGAAGAAGGAGAAAGCAAGAGGTTCAGGTTAACTGAACAAGGAGAAGCCACTCTTGAACAGGCATTGGTTAATGAAGGACTTCTTACACAAGATGTTATTGATGTAATGCAAAGAAAGGAAAATGCAGAAGATACAACCTTGACACCAGAGGAAGAAGAAAAAGCAAGCAGATACGCTGATCTTTATCAAAAAGCAATAAACGCGTTGAAAGCAGAGTACAAGTTCAGGGAAGGCGAACATTTCAGGGTCGTAGGAAACAGGGTTGTTTTACTCGACACAATGACAGGAAGGGACAAGCCAGAGTCAAGGTACAATAAAGGCATGCAGCAGGCAATCGAGGCAAGAGTCAGGAGATTGGGAAGAAATATCAACATAACTCCTAAATCAGAGACGATCGCAAGGACAACAGTACAAGATTATGTGATGAGCCAATACACAGACTTCAGCGGTATGAGCGGTACTGCACTCGGTGCTTCGCAAGAATTCTTCAAGATATACAAGAAAGCAGTCTCTGCGATTCCGACAAACAAGAAATGTATAAGAGAGCAAATGAAGGATGAGATTTTTGATGCTCCTTTTTTCAGGAATTTAGTTGCTGTAAGGAATGCATTGGATATGATCCTTACAGGAAGACCTGTGCTATTGACTGTGCTTGATGAAAGGAAATTGCAGGACATCATAGATTTAGTGGATCATGCAGTGCTGAATGTTAACCAATATGCAGACGTGCAATACCAAGTTCTTAGGAATGAGGCAAAATATACAGATGATGAGACAGAGAATCAACTTATCAAGCAGGAAGCAGAACTTATTGCTAATGCAGGAACTGTAAGGGCCAACGGCCATGGAACATTAACTATAGCAGCGAACATGGCAGGTAGAGGTGTCGACATCAAATTGGATGACATTGCGCGCGCAAACGGCGGACTGCACCAGATAAATATTGAACGACACAAGATAAGAAGAGTAGATGAACAGAAAGAAGGAAGAGTAGGAAGACAGGGAGATCCTGGAAGCAGGCAGTTCTACATATCTAAAGAAGATGAGATTGCGAAGAATGCAAATACTTCATGGGAAAGCATTGAGAATGCAATCAGAAGCAAGCAGGCTAATAATGAAGCAAACGGCATGGGCGCGAGAAAAAATAATCTGGAATTAAGGCAGGACATAAGAGCGCACGAAATAGAATACAGGGCAATAAGAAGAGAACTGTTGAGCAATGTTCCTAAACTGCAGAAGAAGCATCTCGATGATCTGTTTGAGCTTGCGATACAGGATGCACAGGAACGTTATGATGGGCACAGGGAAGCAGGTACATTGAATTACTTCATCAACGAGCTTGCAAAACAAGGTCTGCTTGTATCCGGCAGGGTAAGAAGATCAGATGATCCAGAAGGTGCGAAAAAAGAATTGTCAGACTTATGCAATCGCCTGTGGGCAAACGGAAAGAATAATCCAAACTTCATCAATAATATGGTACATCTCGCTTTCAATGGACCGGAATCATTAGGGCCTAATATCAATACTATATGGAAGGAGCATGTGCAGGCTACTGAGGACGGATGCGATCTTTTGTCAAGCATGCGCGGCCTGAAAAAAGAAGAATTCATCAAAGAGACGCACCTGCACTATCTTGGTTTCAAGAAACGAATGGCAAGGACATTGTTCAGAAACATGTTCAAGAGATTGATCTGGCAGCCTGCATAAAGTTTATAAAGCTGAATGATTAAAAATAGTAAAAAAGATGGCAAAGACACTTGAAAAAATCGCAGAAAGAAAAGAGAAGATAGATCCTGTTGTAGAGAAAGCAATGGAGAAATTCTTGGGCGCGACTGTCAAACAGATCAATGACGATATTAGCAACAGATTGATTGAAGGTATTATAGATTTTGAAATCGATCTGAATGTGAAGTTCAAGAAAGCAAAGGAACAGTTCAAGCACGCTTTTCTTATCAAATTATTGCAGTTCACGAATGGTAATGTGAGTGAAGCTGCCAGGATTGCTGATATCGACAGAAGGAGCATACATAGATTGATCTCAAAGTTCAAGATAAAGATTGGCGAATTGAGAAAAGAACCGTATTATTTCAGGGAAGAGAAGAAAGAGATGCATGTCAAGGAGATAGTAGAGCAGACTTTAGGCAGATATGACATCACAAGACAGTATGCAGATAAGGTTGATGAAGAGACTGCCCAGAATATAAGTAAAAAGATTCCTGATATAAGGCTTACATTTGATGAAGCAATTGACATGTTCGAAAAGGAGTATATAAAAGCAGCATTAGAAAAGTTTAAAAATATCAAAGTCGCAGCTAGAAAAATAGGCCTAAGATATGAGACCTTGCACAAGAAAGCAAAGGAACTGGGCCTTAGATAAGGGGTGATGGGTACAGGAGGTTGGTGTAAATGAAAAAGATACTATTATTTTGCATTGTTTTATTGTTACTAATTTCTATACTCGGTTGTGTTCCTAAGCAAAAGAATGATGCAGTCATCATTAATACGATAACAGGCGACAGCAAAAGCGCTGACGAGTTCTACGGCATGGAAGCTGTGACAGGTGAAGCTGTTGTTGAAGCTGCAGAAACAGAAGAAGTACAAGAGGAAATAGTTGAAGAGACAATAGAAGAGCCAGAGGTTGAAGAAGAGATTGTTGAAGAAGAATCTGAACCAATACAGCAACCTCAGCCAAGCACGAATCCAAGAGTGGCAGACCACTATGACCGGATGCGAAGATATGCAGGTTTGATTGATCTTAACATTTTGACAACAGATAACTGTGATGAGACTCGCGTGCAATGGCAACAGAAGCTGGAAGAAGAAGAGGAAAATCTTCTTGACATGCAGG
>JAHWIA010000033.1 GCA_019322855.1 Candidatus Woesearchaeota archaeon
CTGATGGCGCTTGTGAGGAAATATGATGGAGATGATTCGAAAGAGAATAGAGAAGCCTTGGAAAAAGAATTGCTAAGACTGAAGAATAAGCACTTATATGCATTGAAGATGGATCCGGTTGTAAGCTTTAAGTTCCATGTTTTTGGAGACCCGCCTACCCCACGTTCCATGATTCCTGACCATCATGCAAGACAGGTGGCGGGTGATGAGATTCTATGCGCTTACAAGAACGCAAGAAACGGGATGACTCGTTCCATAGTAGGCAGGTCTCTGGGGTTGGATACAAAAATCAGCACATTGAAATACATGATGATGGAAGAAGGTTATCCTCTTTCTTGGGAAGAAAGAGCAGATGTATATGTGCATTGTACAGATGTCAAAGCAAGGATCAAGGCAGGAAAGAATCTGGGTTTATCAAATGCTGCACTATGGCACTCAAATTATGGCAGGCTCCGTCATTTGATATGGGAGAAGAAATTGGTCGGTGAAGATCTTATATCTACTGCTTTCGGAGAAGTAAAGAGATTGGAATGCATCATATCAGATTCTTGGAGATCTAGCGATATCAAAAGCCCAGAAGATGTCAAGGAAATTCTTGGAAAAATATACGACGACGAGAAGACAAGCAGGAGTGATCGTGAATTCATAGCAGAATTATTTGGATATTCTCGCGCTAAAACCTTGGCAAAAGAACTTGATTTAGACACTTTATCAAAAGTTGAACTTAAACAGATTTATAGAAGCAAGGATGTGACTGGTGAAGAAAGAAGGCTGGCAGGAAAGCGACTTGGTTATTCTGACTTGAGGATATGGATACACGAGAATCCTGGAAAAGCAGCTTTCTTATTGCCCTTGTCACCGGTTATTATATTCGATGGTGCGCTTTCATTGCTAGGAAAAATATTCTCTTACAAAGACAAGAATGAATATTATTACGGAGGTGCAGGCTGGGGCTGGGTCGATGAAGATGGAAAATATCATTCAGGTGATAACAGATGATATATGGCTTATTTGTACATCCGCAAGTCTGCGATCCCAGTGCAGGAGATCCTTGTTTTGGAAGGTTGCCTAATGGTGAATTAGAATGCTCTGAAGAAGGCCATGCAATGCAGAGATATCTGGAAAACAGAAAGATAATAGCAGAATTGGAAAAGACTTACGAGATGAGATATATGAACAATTTCTGGTTTGCGACATTGAGGGTTACAAAATCAGATCCGTTAGATATGTACAATTTCATGATAACCAATTTTCCTCCGCGCGAAGATGAACAGGCGTTTGTAGAAAAAAGAAGACAGAAGCTTGCGAAACTGCTTGCCTGGAAAAGCGATGAAGACAAAGAGAAGATAAAAAAAGCTTTCAAAGAAGCAGAAGGAGATCTCACAGAAAAGATCTATGAGCCGAGCATAAACTGTCTAAAGGAAATATTGGAAAGCAATCCGGTAATGAAAATTATTGTCTATACAGGCACATACCCTGTGATGAGGAGCAGATGTGAAGAGATGGGGGCCTATGTCGTCAACAGAGGATGTTTTGGATTGGAAGCAGAAATAAAAGAGATCAAGAGAATCATTGAATCTGGACCTTGGCCCCGACGGAAAGTTGTTTGAATGTATTTTCTACACTTTCTACTGCGTATTTGTATGGTTTTTTAGGTTTATAATTTAGAATCCATGGTTGTAATCGTGCCTTGTCAACCACGACATTATTATTGTTCACGAAAATAATTTCCAGAGGCAGTGTGCAGAATACTGTTGTTATTCCAGTTCTTACTTCTTTCTTGTTGACAAAGCACATTCCTCTTTTAATCTTGCTTTCAGGAGCAAACATCAGGCCTATCGCTTTTTCAATGACATTTTCTGCCAATTTCATGTCAGGAAGAATTGTTTTCTTGTTATATACTAGTTTAGCCAAGCCTGATCATCCCCATCTGTAAGAAGAATAAGATTACTGCGAAACCCGCTGTCAATCCCCACACAAGTTTGTTCCAATTAAAGATCTTTCTTCCGTCCAATAATGAGATTGGAATGAGATTGAACAATGCCAGCCAGGTATTGATCATGAAACCGTACATCAATAGTTTAGCGACAAATGTAGATGTTACGCCTGCTGCGCCTAGAACAACTACTGCTATTATGAAGAATATGATCGCCATTATCAGATTGCTCAATGGCCCGCTCAAACTTATTATTCCGTTCTGCCTTTTTGTTGTCCTTCCCATTATCAGGACTGCGTCAGGCGCAGCAAACACAAAGCCAGTAAAACTAAGTAAGACCGCAAACAACAGCATAGGCATGCTTGCCCTGAACTCTGCCATCAAGCCATACTTTCGTGCGACAAAACGGTGCGCCAGTTCATGTATCAAGAAACCAAGCCCTACTGCAATCCCGCTTATCACAATATACTCAAGAAATAACATCCCGCCATAACTGCCGATTCCTAACAGACTGCTTTGTGTTTCTCCCTTGACAAGCACGTTTGCGAAAGCAAAGGTTATTGCAGCCCATGCATAGAACAGATGCTTTACTTCAATAGGATTGACTTTCAATTTAGTCTTTTTCTGATATTTAGGATTGGGATAGTATTTCATATTATTTTCAGAGAAGCGACTGTATATAAATATTGTGGACAGTAAAGCTTATAAACAATAGCCAGTTCATAACAAGCATGGAAACTGAGAATTTCAACCTGAAATCAGATTCACATAAGAAGCTGATAAAAAAGCCAGAGGTAAAGATGGATGAGCCTGTGTTGATAGATTTGAAAAAAGCTAACCCAAAAGTGGTTGACAGAATTGATTTTCAGATTCAAGCTAGAGATGAATTGACAAAAAAGAAGTATTTTCTGAAATAATTATTCAAAATTAAAATTTAGATTATCGAATTCTTTCACATCCACTAATGTATTTTCTGTTTCAATGTATTTGATCCTTACACTGTCTCCTTCTTTTGTTATCTTTGCTTCATTGTTCTCCATATTGATCTTGAAGATGTGATTGTTTTCATTCTGTAACACGATTAAATCGTCATTGATCCTGCTGACCATTCCTTCGACTGTCTTATAGCCAGCATCCTCACCTGTTCCTGCTTCAGTCTCTATTTCAAGACCTTTCTCTTTCAACCATTCTTTATACTCTGCAAGACTGTCTGTTAATTTCTCTTCGACAACAACATATCCTGTCTCAGCATGCACCAAAGCAACTCTCTGTAACTTACTATTAGAGCTCAGGATAGGAACCACCCATGTCAGTTCGCCGAACAGGTTATAGAATATAGGCTGCGCACCCCAGTAGCCTTGGAAATTGCTCACTTTGCTGTTTGCATTGCTCACAGCTGCATCCTCATTGTAATAACCGCTCACATTGCTATAGTAAACAAACTCTCCGGTCTGTGTATTCATCATTGAATAGCCCATCAATGACTTGTCAGCCAGACTAGGAGAGGTATGTCCTGTGAACCAGTACATTCCTTCTGGTCCTCGAACTGCGAATACATCTGTCACGCCGTTTGACGTGGTAGGCACGTGCATGTCTTTCTGCGAAAATTTAGTGTTCCAGAACCCGTTCGAATAAGCGCCGTACCAATAGTTGTATTCCTCTGCCAATACTTCTGGTATTACCCTGTCCACCCACTTAGGAATCTTTTGATGGAATTCCATCTCTCCTGTGACTGGATCTACGATAATGACCCCCAACACCTGTTCTCCTGTGAACCATACTGTAGGTTTTGAAGCACTGATGACCCATCTAGGATTTCTATCGTCATCAAGTTCAAAAGTTATTTCTGATAATCTGTAAAAAGGATATTTTTGATATGCGTGCCTGTAAACATTCTTCTGGAAGAACGCGCTCTTCATGTATTTCAATTCAAGATTGTCGACCCGTTCAACCTTCGCTTCTGGATCCTCTGCATCAACCATCACAAAACCAGGAGATGTCTTGAACTTCAGCCATTTCCAGAAATTGCCGAGCTCTAAAGGAGACACCCAATAAAGGTGATCATTGATCAATTGTATGTTTATCTGTCCTACCTGGACCTTGTAGCCGAGATCTCCGATGACCTTATCTGCTTTCCAGTATGCGAATTCTATAGGAACTTGTCTAATATGGGAGATATCAATTGAATTAATTTTTTCATTGCTTTCGATTACATTAGGAAGTTCATGCAATGTTTTTGTCTGGAACAAAGGCACGATCGGCGCACTCACCATAAGCACGATAAGCAGGATGATAATTGCGATAGGCACTTTATATCTTGTCAAGTCTGGTTTTTTTCTTTCACCGACAACCTGCACTATCTGCAGTTTCATCGGTCTGACAATAGTTACTGCACAATTGATTGCCAATAAGATTCCTACTGGTATGATAATATCAGGAAATAACAAAGGAGGCATGTAGACATAAGCAAGGATAGCTGCAACAGGGACGCCCCATTTTAGATTATTTATCTGTGCTTTCAGCCAGCTTCCGAACTCCCCCCTGCCGAACTTATAGAAATCGAGATTAATACAACCAATGAGCGTGACTAAAAATGCGAGTAAAATGCCGTTCATACAAGGCTAGAATAAGAGTGAATTTAAAAAGGTTACTTACAAATCAAGCTCTAATCGAATAGGACAGTGGTCAGAACCAAGTACATCTCTAAGTATCTCGCTGTTCTTCAGGTTTGTTTTCAGTTCATTGCTCACTATAAAATAATCAATACGCCAGCCGATATTTTTCTGCCGTGCATTGTACATATAAGACCACCAGGTATAATGCCCGCCTTCTTGAACAAATTCCCTGAAGGTATCAACATAACCTTGTGCCAAGAACAATTCGAACCATTGCCTTTCCTGTGCAGTGAACCCTGCATTCGTCTCGTTCTGTTTTGGATTTCGAAGATCTATCTCTTTGTGCGCCACATTGAAGTCTGCACCTACCACGACCGGCTTTTGTTTCCTCAACTCTTCACAGAAGTCCATGAAAGTCTGATTGAAATTTAATTTAAAATCAAGTCTTTCAAGATCCCGCCTTGAGTGCGGGAAATAACCATTCACTAAAAAGAATTTTTCAAACTCTAGTGTAAGGATTCTTGCTTCCTTGTCAAACTCTTCCTCGCCAACACCTTCTCTTATTGAAAGAGGATGCAATTTTGTAAGAACCATCAGCCCGCTATAGCCTTTTCTTTCTGCGGGCAGGTAAAAGATCTGGTAATCAAGTTCTTTTAATTCCTCGACCTTTGCAGGACTGCTCTTTATTTCCTGGAAGCAATAGACGTCTGCGTCTTCCTTTTTCACAAACTCAAGAAGCCCCTTCCTTGCAGCTGCTACTATTCCGTTGATATTCCATGAAATTATCTTCATACTCGAGTTAGAATTCTAGTTATATATAAAATATATTATAAAAAAAGAATAAATCAATACATTGGAGTCTTACTTCTTCTAGTAACTTTCACAACAGTCACTCTTTTGCTGCCCCAGCTTCTAGGCATTGTTCTTGTAGTTGCCTTTGTTTTTGGAGCTTGTTCGTAAAGAACTTCGTCTCCTGGCACAAGCCTCATGCTGTATGGTGCTAAGAATGGAACATTGCCTCCTCTTCCTGGTCTTGTAAGAGTGCCTCTCAGCATCTTCCTCTTCTTGTCGTGCTGAACGTTTTCAATGATTCCTTTTTGTTGTGCTGCCATATAATCACCTCATTTATTATAATATAAAGCAAGAAACAATTATACTATATAATCTTTACTGAATTATCTTCTTTTCTTTCTAGGCGTTCTTTTCTTTGTTGCTTTCTTGGTCTTCTTCACAGTCTTCCTCATCTTTTTTGGTTTAGGCAGGTTTTTCTTGTAGACGATTGTCCTGTATGGGAACGGTATCTCTATTCCTTCCTTGTCAAACCTTTCCTTTATGCTCTTGTTCAGGTCGCATCCTATTCTGAAAGCAGCTCCTGGATCTTTTGCCCAAACCCATGCCTTAAGGTTGACAGAAGAATCTCCGAATCCTATTACTCTTACAGGAACCGCGGGCTTGTTCTCTTCTTTTTCTTGTGCAGAGCGTATATCCATGAATTCAGGATGTTTCATTGCTTCTTCTTGCATGATCTTTATCGCTTTGTTTATGTCAGAATCATAGCTTATGCCTATTTCGATATATCTGCAGATTCTTTCATCTTCTATATTATAATTTTCAATGGCAGTATCGCTTATGATTGAATTGGGCACAACAACCCTTTTATTCTCAAAATTCTTGATTACAGTATGTCTTAGGGTTATGTCTTCAACAATACCTATTGTTTCATTGAATTTGATCATGTCGCCGACCCTGAAAGGTTTGAACATTGCAATGAACACGCCGCTGATTAGGTTGGATACTGTTTTCTGGGATGCGAAACCTATAACAATTGCCAGGACGCCTGCACCTGCAAACATTGAGACAGAAAGTGTCTTGAGCTTTGGTATCATCAATACTGCAATAGCAATTCCTATGAGATATATTGCTGCAGAAAGAACATGCTTCATCAATACGAACTGCGTTTTGTCTGCCTTGAGCAAAATGGTCGATCTTTCGATGTATCTGTGAAGGATGAATCTAAAGATTCTTTCTACACAGATTGTAATAACAATGACCAACAGAGCCAGCGCATATTTGCCGTACTCGCTGCTTAAGACATTTTGCCCGAAACCGATTATCCCCATAATATACCTCTTTTCATATTTCAAATACAAATTGGCTTATAAATATTGCGGTTCATGCCAGGATGTCTTCAAGAGTAGAGTCTACAGTGAACAAGAAAGAGCCCCTTATGTTTTTAGTGATTGTTGAAAGCTTTTTTAATTTCGCAGCGTCAGGCACTGAAAGTATATGGATGTCTGCCATTGCTTTCCGTAGCTCTGTCGGGAATTCGTGCGCAGAGATGATAATCTGGGTTGTTGCAGGAAGACGAGCGTCATAAACAAGCCGTCTTAGATATTCGTGGGCAGCTTCTTTATCCTGTTTTTCTATGCACATCCTAAGTGTCAATTTACCGTCCCAGTTGTTTACCATTCGTAATGCAATGAGCAATGCAAGATCGAACCTCCTCTCTTCATAGAAGTCTTTCTCGAGCACGCTTGGCGGTATCCATACACTTATGTCTTCTTCTGCCCCCAATCCAATGTCCTCATCTTTATCGAACATGATGAGACCTGCATTCGCATCTTTTATAGTCTCGGTCAATTTATTCAATTCAGAAGCAGAAAAACTATGAGGTGCAGAAGGAATGAATAAGATATTTGGGTGGAAGAATTGTCCTTCCATCGCTTGCAATGAGATGCAGACTCCATCTATATAATTGCTAATTTCAATATAGGCGTACGAAGTGAAAATCCCTTCTTGTCCTAATTTCTTGACGAGCGAAGGCAGGGCTGCTCTTTCTTCTTCTTTCTGTTTCTTTGTCAGTGCTTCTTCTTTTGGAACCTGACCTTTTCTGACATCCATGCCCAGAACCGAGAGGATGCCGTGAGGAAACACTATGGACTTTATGAGCGGATAGTTTCCTTGCAGGCTCCTTGAGGCTTGGACAGGAAGCAGGACATTAGGTTTCCATATGTGTTTCGGAGACTCTGCCAAGGTAACTACTTTTTTTGCAGCCCATTCAGACAATGCAAAAAACAGACCAGACCTGACAAATCCTTCTTTTACAGGAAGTTTTCGCTTTACAAGGAAAAGATACATTACGAACAAGAAGAAAAGCGCAAAAATCCCTGCTATTGCATTTATGAAAAACATGATTGCAATAGACACAATGAATCCGTAAAGAGGCACTGCTTTAGGTATTTTAAATAACGGCCTGTAGCTTACAAGCCCTAAGTATTGCTCTACAAAAACTACAAGATTTATCATTGCATAAGATATCAAGAAGAACATCGTCAGCACAGGAGCCACAGCATCGAGACTTCCTACTGCCAGCGTCGCAGCTATTATGCCTACAGTGAAGAGGGTTGCGTTTCTAGGTTCTCCGCTCTTGCTTTTTTTGGCGAAAAACGGATTAAATATGAAAATATAGTTTTCAGAAAGAGCATTGAGCAGTCTTGGAGCAGCGACCAATGTTGTCAAGGCGCTAGAGAATGTTGCGGCAAGTATTCCTACGAGAACCAGAGGTGCGAAAGCAGCGAGTTTGACAATGATTAGATTGTCTGCGATCAGTTCAGAAGAAGGAGCAGAATAACCGAACCAGAATGCCATTGCAAGATAGATGATAGTTGTTGCGCCCAATGCAAGCATAACGCCTCTTGGGATTTGTTTTTTTGGATCTGTTAATTCGCCTGACAAACCAACTCCTGACATCAGTCCTGTCACTGCGGGAAAGAACAATGCAAACAATAACCAGAAGGTCACCTTTGGAAATTCGCCTATAGCAGGCACTGTTGCGATATGATGCCACCAACCTCCTCCTAAAAATATCGAGATAAGAGATGCAAGCACTATCAGGAAGACAATTACTTGCGCTCTGATTGCATATTTTACACTGATGAATGTAAGAATGAACATTACCAATATTGTTGACAGCAGAACTATGATCCTTGGATGGTATGGAAAGATGAAAAGC
>JAHWIA010000034.1 GCA_019322855.1 Candidatus Woesearchaeota archaeon
TGAACACTGAACGTCATCCAATCGCCATACTTAATTTTGAGCTTCCTTATGAAAGAGTGGATGTCAATGTCCATCCGACAAAATTGATGATCAGGATAGAGAAGGTTGAACGTGTCTGCAATGACATAACAGACATCTTGAGAAAACAATTAGAGACTGCAAATCTTGTTCCAAAGATAGAACCGAGCAGGATAGTCCAGCAGAACCTGAAGACCAAGCCAGCAGAACTGCCGAGCACTGACATCAGGGAGATATTGAGGCAAAAGACCAATGTGATGCAGAAACTGCAGGAGATAAAGAACAGGCCTATTGACGCGCAGCAGAGCAGGCAGAAAGAACTTATAGAAAAAAAGAAAGAGCAGAAGAAACTTGTCGAAGGTGAGGAAGTAAAGATAGATCCTATCAAGCTTGATTTTGTAGCTTACAACATCATAGGCAAGATACACAAGACTTACATCCTTGTCGAGACTGTGGAAGGTCTTAGGGTTATAGACCAGCACGCTGCACACGAACGGATTTTGTTTGAAAAGATAATGGACAATTTTGAGAACAAAAAGACAATAAGGAAGCAGACCTTGCTCGATCCCATCCAGATTGAAGTGGATCCTAATGAAACCTTGCTGATAAAGGACAATCTGAAAAAATTAGATGATTTCGGTTTCATGCTCGAAGAGTTCGGCAGGAACACTTTCTTGATAAGGACGCTTCCTGCGATTCTGGGCAGGCAGCAGAAACAAGGTTTGTTTGACGACATTCTTGCTGAACTGAAGAAGAACCAGTACAGCAAAGTGAAAGGCATCACAGAAGAAAGATTTGCCAGGATGGCATGCAGACAAGCTGTGAAAGCAGGAGATAACATGGGACAGATAGAGATGGAATATCTAGTAAAAAATTTGCTTGACTGCAAGCAGCCGCATACTTGTCCGCATGGAAGACCTACTATGATAGACTTCACAATAACAGATCTTGAAAAGAGCTTCAACAGAATACGAGGTTTTGAGACAAATGCGTGAACTGCAAGAATTATGGAGACAAGTTGATGACTGTTCATTCTGCAAGTCTGCAGGAAACAAGCTGCAGCACATACTTGGAGGAGGCAAAGAAGAGAAACCCTCTGTCATGTTCTGCTTCATCAATCCAACTTACAGGAACATAACAACAGATCCTGATTATGAAGGACAAAGATTTCCATTCATGGGCACGACAAAAGTATGGAGAGTCTTCATCAAGGCTGGTTTGTTAGAGCCTGACATTGACAATAAGATACGGCAGGGTTGGAACCAAGAACTGATCGATGAAGTCATTGGAAAGGTTGCGCAGAAAGGATTTTATTTCACAAATCTTGTCAAATGCGCGCAGCCGCACGCAGACAATCCAAAGACAAAAGAGATTCGCACATTATTGCCTTTGCTCTTGAAAGAGATTTCAATTGTCAAGCCAAAACTGATATGCTGTTTCGGCGGCATGCCATTCAGATGGCTGACAAACATCAATGACCTTAAGCTCACAGAGCATTTTGACAGGCAAAAACAATCTGACAAGCTGATAACTTACCAGACAATACCTATTGATGGAAAAACCTATCCTGTATTTCCTTGTTATTTCCCTGTAGGAAGAGGAAATCCGAAAAAAGCCACTGAATTATTGCAGATATTAAAAAGAATTTATCTGGAGGTATGATGGAAGAACGTCTTACACCTGCGATGCAGCAGTTCAAAGTCATAAAAGCACAGTATCCAGACTGTATTCTATTTTTCAGGATGGGCGATTTCTATGAGATGTTCTATGAAGATGCCAAGATAGTCTCAAAAGTGCTTGACATCACACTGACAAAAAGAGGCGGTGTTCCTCTGGCAGGTGTTCCATGGCATGCTCTTGATCCCAACCTTGCAAAGATGATAGAGAAAGGATATAAGGTCGCAGTATGCGAACAGATGGAGGATCCAAAGACAGTCAAGGGCAGGGTTGTGAAAAGAGATGTCGTGCGCATCGTGACGCCGGGCACTGTGACTGTTCCTAGTTTGTTGGACGAAAAAAGCAATAATTTTCTGATGTCAGTGCATGCGGTAAATAGCGCGCAAACCAATGAAGTCAAGTATGGTGTTGCATTGGCAGACATCAGCACTGGAGAATTCATCACGACTGAACTGGACAGTGATGAGAAACTATTGAATGAGATTGTGCGTTTTGATCCGAAAGAGATAATCGTGAGCAACACAGGAGATTTCAAAAAGGAAAAGTTCTGCAATGGAAATCTGAACTTGTTTATTACAGAATATGACGATTACCACTTTACCTTCAGTTCTGCTTACAAAGAATTGATAAGACATTTCGATGTCATGAATCTTGAATGCTTTGGTTTGGAGAAAAAGGACATGGCGATCATTTCAGCAGGCGCATTGCTCGCTTATCTTAATGAAACTCAGAGAGGAAGCACAAAACAGATAACAAAAGTCAAAGAGTTCATCACAGAAGACTACATGATACTTGACAGCAGCACTATAAGAAATCTGGAACTGATGAAGAACATAAAGGATGGAACAAGAAGAGGAAGTCTGCTAGAGACTGTTGACAGGACAGTGACTCCTATGGGCAGCAGGCTGATACGTCAGTGGATACAACAACCATTGCTGGATGTGAACCTGATAAATCTAAGATTGGATGCAGTAGAAGAACTTACGACACAAACCTTGATACGAGAGGAGATCAAGGCTTTGCTGGATAGAGTCTATGATGTAGAAAGACTGATCACCAGGATAAGCAATGACAGTGCGAATCCAAAGGATCTTATCGCGTTGAAAGACAGCTTGAAGATCCTGCCTTCTATAAAAGAGCAATTGAAGAATACAAACAGTACTTTGTTCGGCGAGTTCAATGATTTGCCTGAATTGCCAGAGATAAAGGAATTGATTGAAAAAGCGATCAAGGACAACCCAAGCACAAAGACAAAAGAAGGAAACATCATTAGAAAAGGTTATGATGAGCAATTGGATGAACTAAAACAGATCGCGTTCGGCGGCAAGACATGGATCGCGCAGTTGGAGGCTAAGGAAAAAGAACGCACAGGCATTTCTACACTGAAGATTGGTTTCAACCGTGTTCATGGCTATTATATTGATGTGACAAGAAGATTTAGTGACAAAGTGCCTTCGCATTACATAAGAAGACAGACTCTTGCCAATAGTGAACGTTATGTAACAGAAGAATTGAAGCAGAAAGAAGAACAAGTTCTGGGAGCAGAAGAGAAAATCAATAAGATCGAGTTTGAGCTGTTCACAAAAGTTCTTGAGGCTTGCACAGAAAAGATAGTTGATATACAATCTGTTGCAAAAAATTTGGCATTGTTGGATGTCATAGTCTCATTATCAACTATCGCAGTAAATAACAGATATGTCAAACCAATAGTCACTAACAATTATGAACTTGACATTGAGGAAGGAAGGCATCCTGTCATAGAAAGCATCCAGTTTGAACCGTACATCCCTAACCACACAAGGATGAACAAGGAAAAACGATTATTTATCATCACAGGACCTAACATGTCTGGCAAATCCAGTTTTATGAGACAAGTAGCATTGATACAATTGCTCGCGCAGATCGGCAGTTTTGTTCCTGCGAAAGAAGCAACTATCGGTGTTGTCGATCGTATCTTTACAAGGGTAGGTGCTTATGATGATTTGACAATGGGACAGTCAACATTCATGGTAGAGATGACAGAGACAGCTAATATACTTAACAATGCGACTGAAAAATCTCTTGTGATTTTGGACGAGATAGGTCGCGGTACGAGTACATTTGACGGCATCAGCATTGCCTGGGCAGTAGCAGAACACATCTATCAGAATATAGGTGCTAAGACATTGTTTGCCACGCACTATCATCAGCTGAACAAACTGGCAGAACGATTCAAGGCTGTGAAGAATTTTAACATCGCTGTCAAGGAAAAATCAGACGACATCATATTCTTGCGAAAGATTCTGGAAGGAGGCACGAACAAGAGCTATGGCATACAAGTCGGAAAATTAGCAGGCCTTCCTGTATCAGTGATAGAAAGAAGCAAAGTGATAATGAACCAGCTCGAGATGGAGGACGAGATCGCAGAAAGAATACATGCTCCCTTGAAAAAAGAAGAGCCTGATATTGAGAAAAAGATAGAACAGCGAGAAATGCAGACAGAAAAAAGAGAAGAGGCAAAAGAGACAGAAGAGGCCAATGCAAAATTGAACCACTTTTTCGAGTAAGCTTTTTAAATCTCTTTCTTATATGATATTGTATGGCAGATAAACCATACGAAATTGTTCCGAGCGATGAATCTCACAGATTTCAGTATCCTATAGTTGATGGAAGCGAGGATCCAAGAAAAGAACTGAGTGATAAGACAGAGACTGTGCAAGAGAATTCTTTGACTAGTCTGCTGAAGGCAAGAGATGCTGATAATTATTCTGCCTGGAATGCTGCTTTGTATTCTACAGCTGCATCTGTTCTTTCATTAGCTACTAATGTTATACATAATGACGCTCTTCAGAAAGTGGATTTTTATAATCTCCAAGAATTTTCAGCAGATTTTGCAGAAAGAGCAGGCCAGATATTGGCTTCTCCATTGACAGGCATCTTTTCATATTGCATGATGCTTTTAGGAGCGATGCTTGCTTTCCGAGCGATTGGCGCAAGAATGTCTGCTAGGGAGTTGGATAAGAAACTTCTTAAATTAGAAAAAGGCTTTAAAGAGAACAACAAGCACTATAATCGGTTGATTTCTTCAGGATCCAATGACTTGTAGCATTGGTTGCAGATATACTTATTTCCCTTGAACCTGTTAGCATATCTTTTATTGCCTACTTTTCCGCACATCTCGCACTGATATTCCTTGCAGTCATCTCCTATCTCAATATCGCTGACATCCAGCATCTTTACTTTATCTGATTTTGCGAACTCCATCAGCTTCATATTATTCAATTCTTCCCTTTCGCTCTTGCTGCATGCGCTTCCGCTCGCGTGCGCAAAATGCCATACTTTTTTGTCTCCCATTTTCGGGAAGACCTTTTCTCCGCAGAAAGGACAGAAGTATTCAAAGAACTCTTTCTTATGCTTCTTAACTCTATCTATATGGACTAGTGTCCGCATAACCCCCTTTGCATAAAACAATTTCCTATCAGGCATTATAAGATATCATGGAAGAACCAATTAATAAATTTTACCTTGATTTTAAGTCTTATTTAAACTCATAATACATCCTTTATAAATCGTCCCTTAAAAGGGACAACAAGCCGTAAGCTTTATAAAGGGCCCAAAATAAGCATATTTACAATGAAAAAAGTATCTGATAGAGTATATCTGGCTGAACACCTGAATGATGATTGTTACGCTTCTGCACTGCCAGTGGTAGTAGAAGGAGACAGTTCACTGATTCTATTTGACTGTGGAATGGACGGATATATGAGAAAGCAAAATAAAAGGGATCTTGAAGGTACCACAGTACAGCAGGTTGTTAAACTTTCTGCAGAAAAAGTTAAGCCTGTCAAACACATATTCTTCAGCCACGCGCACGGGGATCATACGCTTGACGCATTTATTTACGGAAAGATGAACAGCAGGATTTGTACTCACGCTCATTCAAAAAATAGGATTCCTAAAGGAGGCAGATTTGCAGGCTTTAGAATAACACACCCATATCCTGCAGACACTGACTTGGTTCTTGATGGAGTCAAATTAAAAGTTATAACAACTCCAGGACACACTGTCAATGGAGAAGACATAAGTCTTTTAGTCGCAGATGACAATGTCCTGCTTACAGGAGATACTGTGCAGCCGCACGGAATTCCTTATGAAAACGGAAAAAATACTTTCATGCCGTTCTATACCAGAGGAGATGATTATTTCAATTCATTAAAGAAGATACTTGAATTGGCACCAGAAAAAATCGTCACATCACACCATGGTGTTTTTGGCATGGAAGCTGTTGAGACAGACCTGAAGACTGTCGGAAGAACAATCCAATTGGCTGAAAAATTGGTAAGAGAGAATCCTGGTGTGGACAAGAAGACAATCATAGAATGGATTTTTGATACTATAGGTTATGAGAGAGGAGTTTCTAGGGAAAATGTTCTTAGAAGAAGAATAGATCAGGAGACCCATTTCAAAAGACACGACATCCACGGCATAAATTATTTTGCTACAAAAGCAATGCGTAATGGAAAGAAAGATTAAACAGCCATAGGTTCTTTCTTTGTATGTTTTTTTCTGTGTTTTATATCAATCCCGAAATATCCGCTGAACCACACTGCGAATGATGACACTATCAAGGAATACAGCACGAAAGCCAGTATGTAATGCAGGATAGGCTCAAACCCGCTGATCGTGCTCGCCAGGATGAATGTGACGACAACGACTGCCAGTCCTTTGCTCGCAGTCAAGGTCATGAACAGTCTTGTAAGGACAGGCTCTCTTTTCGCAGCAACTTTTATCGCCAGATATCTTACTGCCAAATAGATTATGAAAAGCGTGATGGATTTGATGAAAAATACAGGCGTGGTTGGAAATTTGATGATGACGCCTATCAATACAAAAATTAAAACTTTAAGCAATGTCGAAAGTACAGATTCAAACTGAAGTAAACTGACTTTCTGTTTTATCTCTAAATTTCCAAAGAATAATCCTAGTGTGGTTACTGCAATGATTCCGTTCCCTCCTATATTTTCTGCTAATACAAAACTCAATAATGCAGCTGCGATCACTGCGATCGGACTGTAAGTCTCACTGTATTGTTTCCTCATAATCTTGAACACTATCAAGCCGATCAAGAGACCGGATCCCAGCCCTGCTGTCAGTTTTAACATCAGACCTCCTGTGAAGCCAGTGAAGACTGCAAAAGTAGGTCCTGCTTGCAGATCCACAATAATCAAAGGAAGCAGAACAGTCAAGGGTGTGTTGATGATGCTTTCTATTGACAACAATCTTAATATCTTATGCTTAGCATCGCCTAATAATGATAGTATTACGTCAGGCGCTGTTCCGCACATCAATGCGCCAAATAATACAGAAAGAAACAAGTATTCCAACTTGAAACCGAAAATGATTACAAGCGCTGCGAACGATAGTATGACAAAATTAAAGACCACAGTTATGAATGTTATCTTGAGTGCAGAATAACTCACCCAATCCAGTTCCTTGAACCTGATCTGTGCAGTGCTTTCAAAAACAAGAAGTACCAAGGTAAACAAACCGAGTCCGCTTATCAGGGTTATCGGAAGCGCGAGCTCTAGTTTTTCAATGCCGAGATAAACCCCAAATCCAATCCCTACTGCAACAAGTAAAAGAACATCAGGAATCTTCAGCTTTCTGGCTGCAATCGATGAAAGAAGTCCTATCAACAATGCGACTGCTATGAACGTAAGTCCGTACATCACTGGATCTGCCATTTATCAACCTCTTTTTATATATAGAAGATTTGCTTGGTTTAAATATTTTGTGTTTAGAAAAGTTTATAAAGGCTCTTGGTTCATTCTCTTATATGAGATTTTTGCAGCAGTTGATAGATGAGAACAATGTGAAACTGGCAGATTACAAGACAGTCATTGACCTCATCAAGGAAGAATTGAAGAAACATGAGATCAAGGCAGATGTAGTTCTCGGCGGCAGTGCTGCAAAAGGAACTTATCTGAAAAACTATGACATGGACATCTTTGTTAGATTTCATAAGAATCCTGATTCTGATCTGTTAGAGATAATTTTGAAAGGCGCATTCAAAAAAATAGAGCGTGTGCATGGAAGCAGGGATTATTTCAAGATATATCACAAAGGAATAGAATACGAGATAGTTCCTGTACTGAAGATTCTGAGGGCGAGTGAAGCAGAGAATGTCACAGATGTCAGTAGTTTGCACGTTGATTGGGTCAAGAAGAAATTGAAGAATCCTGACCAGGTCAAGTTAGCTAAATTATTCTGTAAGGCTCAAAGCGTGTATGGTGCAGAGTCCTATATCAATGGCTTCTCAGGCTATATCCTGGAAATCCTGATAGTACAGTACGGCACTTTCATGAAGATGATAGAGGCTGTGAGTAGGTGGAAGCCTCGCACTATAATTGATGTAGGAAAACACTACAAGAGCCAGAAGACTATTATGAAGAAACTGAACATTGCAAAACTGCAGAGCCCGATAATTGTCATAGATCCGACACAGAAAGA
>JAHWIA010000035.1 GCA_019322855.1 Candidatus Woesearchaeota archaeon
AGGCGCGACAGAAGAAAAAGGAGAGGAAAAAGAAGCAGACTTTGTTAAGACGTATGACATGACTGCAATAATTCCGTTTGTGACTGCGAGCAAGGAAGAGACAGAGCTTGAGATATCAAGCTTTCACGTCCATACTGATTTCTACATGAAACGGTTCCATGCCAAAGAGAAAAACAAGAAAGAAGTCTGGACAGGATGTGTAGGTTTCGGACCGAGCAGATGGGCTTACTTGTTCCTGCTGAGGCACGGTCTTGATTACAGTAAATGGCCTAAAGAGATAAAGAAATACATCGGAGATAAATTGCCAGGCGTGCCAGAGATGGTGACTTGGCCTAAGAAGAAGGAAGGGGATGAGGGTAATAAAAAATGAAAAAAATAATATTAGCTGCAATATGTATCATGGCGTTGATGATCTTTGGCTGTGCAGCGCCAGAAGTTGGTAAGACAAAGATAGGTGTTTTAGCGCCATTGACTGGAAATGCTGCAGAACTTGGCAGTCACATCCAGACAGGTGCTGACCTGGCGAATGAACATCTTGGGAACAAATATAAGCTTGTCTATGAAGATGACATGTGCGTAAATACAGAAGCAACGATCAGTGCTGCGCAGAAGTTTATGACAATAGATAAGATAGAACTTGTCATAGGTCCGTTGTGCGCGCCTCCTTACCAGGCAGTTGCTGGTCTGTTTAACCAAAATGAAGTTGGCTTTATGCACACGAGCGGAATCACTCCTCCTTTTATCGAGACTTCTGGCGAATTTGGGATACCTGGGTTAAGTACAACAATCTATGAAGAGGATGCATTCCTTGCAGATTTCATCTATAATGAGTTGGAGTTGAAAAAGATGGGTGTCTTTGTCTGGAACGAGGAATGGGCAATAGAACATAGAGCAGGTTTTGTGAAGAGGTTTGAAGAGCTTGGCGGAGAGATTGTGTTTGACGAGAAATTCAACTTGGATGAGACAGATTTCAGGACTTCAATCTTGAAATTGCAGGAGAGCGGTGCAGAAGGCGTGTTTATTGTCGCATTGAATTTCCAGAACGCAGACATTGTCAAACAATTCAAGGAACTTGATGCTGAAATGAAGATATTCGGCCAGTTTGAGATAGAAGATACTGCATTCCTAGAACCTGCTGGCGAAGCTGCAGAAGACGTGATGTATGTATATCCGAAAATATATAGTGAACTGCCAGAAGTACAGAAATTCCAGAGCGAATACATGGCAGAGTATGGAAAAGAGCCTAACTATTATGCATACATAGGTTATGACAGTTTGATGATGTACGATTGGGCGATAGATCTATGCGGTAGTGTGGATGCAGCGTGCATCATGGATAAGATAAGGACTGCAAAGGACTATCCAGGAGTCAGCGGTAAGATGACTTTCAATCCTGACAAAACTCTATCCAGGGAATTTGAAATCAAAACAATAAAAGAAGGAAAATTTGTAAGTTATTGATTATTTCTTTTTATTTATTTTATTCTTGCCAGTTCATTTATTCCGCCTTGTACGAATCCTATCATTATCGGAAACAAGACAAAGTATGACAGCAATCCGACATAAGGGATGAACTGTATGACGCAGGTCGCGATCACCAGTCCTTTCTCTACCCTTGGTGTTTTGTTTCTTAACTTAAACTGGAAATTGATCCTGTCAGCCATCCTCAGCCAGAACATGAACAGCCAGTAATAATTGAAGAACGGAATGAACATGAATCCGATCGCTTTTCCTGTTCCAAAATCTTTAGGATGTGCTTTTGGGAATTTGCCGTGCTGGACCCCATAGAATATGATGGTGAATATTCCCATTGTTATGATGTGCAGAATGATTGAGACTGCTGCTGGAAAATATTTCAGACTGTGCTTCTTGAACTTGCTCTTTTGTTTTGCTGACAATTTCTTTATCTTGAAATCTTGATGATATAGTTCATGTAGATCTGCTGCCATTTTATGACCCCCTGTTGATTGTATTTATTATCCTGTTTTAAAACTTTTTAAAGCTTGTTGTTTTTGTCCGGAAATTTTCCGAATTCAATAAGTTTATATAAGGCGTGCTTTTCTCAAGAAATAGGGTGATGTCTTTTGTTGAAGAGGCTGATGGAATTAATAGAGAATAAGAATGTATTTCTGGGAACTCATTGGGATGCAGACGGCGTGTCCAGCGGAGCGATAATCTATCATCTCATCAAGGACAGGGCAAAGAGTGTGAAGACCTTGTCAAAGGGCGATGTGTTTGTGATCGAGAAAGAGGATGTTCCTGATGACTGTGACATTGTTATATGCACTGACATACATGTGAGCAGGGAGATAGAGAAACCTGCAATATACATTGATCATCATCCGATAGAGAACGGAGAGTTCAAGAAAGATTTTGAGTTGGTAATACATGACAAGGACGCGCAGAGCTGTACTCTTGTCATATGGGAGAACCTGATAAAGGAAACAGATGATGCTTATCTCATATTTCTTACATTGTTAGGTTATTTCGGAGACGGAGGGAGCAGGGACGAGATTCCAATAGAATTAGAAGTCAAGGCAATGGATGCATTTCCAGAACTGATGGTCAGAAAACCCAGTTTCTATAGTAATGGAGAATATTTGACAATAGAACGTTATGTCTCTTCATTGAATGTGGGAAAGAGAGTGCATTGGAGCGGACAGGTCCCATTGGAATTGTTCAAGGCAATAGACAGTTGGGAGCCATTTGTATATAATACACATCCTCTTGCAAAGGAATTGCAGAACCTGAAATTTGAATTAAGGGATCTATACAAGATGCCTGTGGACATCACAAATCTTAATCATCTTGATTACATAAAAATAGACTGTGACAAAAATATTCAGGGAGTCCTTTGTGCAAGACACATGAAGGACAAACCAATTTTAGTGATGAACAGGTTCAATGATGTTATCATGGGGAGCATGAGAGTGCCTGATGACCTTGATTTTGACGCTGGCCAATTTTTAGAGAGATTCTCAGACAAGATTCCTGGCTTTGTAGGCGGAGGTCATGAAAGAGCAGGCGGTTTTACCTTTCCTATTGAATACTATGAGGCTTTTATGAAACACCTTAAAGAGCACCCCTGAGTGGTGAAAAACATATACTATATAGGTGCAGATTTTAAATATGACGATTACTTCTCTGTAGTTAAGAATGCGAAAGAGGAGTAAGAACAATCCGACGTTCTTCACAGAGATACAAGTGCCTAAAAAAGGCCAAAAATGGAAGAAAACAGACGAATGGAAGCCGTTGGGTTGAATTTGGGGGAAGAATTCTTTTAAATTGTCTCTATTTAGTGGTAACCAGTAAGCTTTAAATAATACTTTCTTGCTATTATATTATACTATGAATCAAGACCCAACAAATGAACATCATTGCCCAGACAATATCACTCTAGAAGAGAGAGGGGCTTATGCTTCTTTTGTCACAAGATTCAGGAAAGGAATGCCTGGCGGAATGACTGAAAGGGAAAGAAGGATATTGAACAGATTCTGTGACGGCGATATAAGAAAGTTAGATCTTTTCTTTCAGAATCACTTCAAGGAATGCCCTTACTGCAGAAGAGACTATGATGAAGCGATTGCACAAGAAGCTATCTTTACAGATGACAGCGGCGATCTTCATGTAAGATTGCTTAGTGATGCTGCAAAAGATGAAAGCAAGGTTGGCGGATCACTTATTGATTTGCTAGACTTGACTCGAAAAATGGAAAAAGCAAGAAAGAGACTGCAAGACGCACATGGTATTGATGCAAATAAATTCATAGACTATATGGGAAGTTGGGCGCATGGTGAAGTTGATGTAAGAAATCCAAGTGAAGAACACAGAGAGATGGAACAACACTTGGTTAGCTGCAAACCTTGCCGAGATTATTTTAGGGCTGTTATTAACGTAGCAGGTTATAGCAAAAAGAAGAAGCAATAATTCTTTCAAAACAGTATTAAGCATATAGTGTACTACACTTGACAATATGCATATTGTGTTCCGCAGGATCATAAATATTACTGTGTATCCGAGTCTTTGATAATAGTCTGTTCTTTATTTTGCTACACTTGACAATATGCATAGAAAGTATTCAAAACATTTATAAACTATATTCTCCTCTTTTTTAGTAATGGCTGAAAAAAAAGAGGTTGTAGAGGGTAACATCCCCAAAGAGGCTAAAGAGAAATTAGATAAGCTGAAAAAGAAATTAGACAGTTTCAAAAAAGAAGTTCTCAGCAAGTTTGATGAATATGTGATGAGCATTGGTCTTCTTCCTCCTTCTAAAGAAGACAAGGAAAAAAAGGAAATCAATATTGTTATCCTGATCAATGACAGCGACAGCACTAAGATGTCAAAGTATGAATTGAAAGATAAATTATCTGCGATCATCGGGAATCTTGCAAAAGAGACAGATCCTAACTTCAAGCCGCAGACAGTCATACTTAGTGAGTTATGGGGATCATGCTATGACGGCAAGTTTGATCTATTAGAACTTTTTGCAATGTCTGCGCCTGTGTATGACACTGGCATGCTTGCAGGACTGAAGATTGCGCACCTGCACAAGACAATGGTTCTGAAGAAGTTTGAGAAGTATGTCGTTGCTTATGTTCTTTGGGGAAGTCTTGCAAGAGGAGAGCCGAGGCCTGAGAGCGACATTGACATTGGCATTGTGATAGATGATACTGATGTCAAGAAGATGTCAAGGGCAGAATTAAAAGATAAGTTAAGAGCGATCATAATAGGCATGGGAATAGAAGCAGGCGAAATGACTGGAATAAAAAATAAACTTAATGTCAATATCTACATCCTTACTGACATGTGGGAATCCATCAAGGACGCGGTTCCTGTGATCTTCACTTTATTGAGGGATGGTGTTCCTTTATTCGACAGGGGAATCTTCATGCCATGGAAGTATCTTCTGAAGATGGGAAAGATACGGCCGTCGCCAGAAGCAATAGACATGTTCATGAGCAGCGGGGAGCAGTTGGTAAACAAGGTAAAGTTCAAACTTGTAGGTCTGGTTGAATCTGACATATATTGGGCAACACTCACACCGTCACAGGCAGCATTGATGTTATATGGTGTTCCTCCTCCGACTCCTGCAGAGACTGTCAATCTATTGAACGAGATCTTTGTGAGGAAAGAAAAGATGCTCGAGCCGAGTTATGTTGAGATAATGAAGAAGATAAGGGATTATTACAAAGGCATAGAGCACGGCGACATAAAAGAGATCAGTGGAAAAGAAGTTGATGAACTCCTGTCTGATGCTGACAAGTATCTGAAACGATTGAAAAGATTGTTCAAGCAGATAGAAAAGACAAGAGAAGAAGAGAATGTGCTCGAATTGTATGAGACAATACTCACTGTCAGCAGGGATTGCCTAAAGACAGAAGGAGTAAAAGAGGTTGAAGAAGCAGACTTGCTTAAGGTCTTCAAAAAGGAATTGATTGACAAGGGAAAGATTCCTGACAAATTCTTAAGAATAATGAAGGACATAATAAAAGCGAAAAAGGATTATGAAGCTAATAAACTTACAAAGACAGAAGTAGAGAAAGCACAGAAGGACGGCCGTCTTCTTGTGCGCGTCCTGGTCGAGTACATGCAGAGGAAGAGAGGGATGGAGCTTGAAC
Organism: Candidatus Woesearchaeota archaeon; assembly: GCA_019322855.1. Lineage (GTDB taxonomy): Archaea > Nanobdellota > Nanobdellia > Woesearchaeales > WJKV01 > WJKV01. The sequence continues at coordinate 5,619 of JAHWIA010000035.1, forward strand.
GGACAAAGATCAGGGTGAAATACGGAACAAAGTTCGGTGAAATAACTTTGTTAGAGAATACAGCTTTCATTGTTCCCGACATTGATGCAGAAGAAAAAGAATTCCTAAAAGCAAGGATAAAGCCTGATGGTAGCTTGGCAAAAGAAGAAAAATCAAGCATTGAAGAATACGAAGAAGCATTGTCAAAAATAAAGATACCAAAGAAAGTCTTTATCAAAGAACCTGTTTTTGAAGATTTGAAACGAATCTTTGGAAAGGATGTTGAGATTCTTGTGAGTTTCTGATTCTGATTTTTAAAATTCTTACCTATACTTTCTTAACTGTTCATCAACACGTTTCCTTGTCATTTTCAAGGTTCCGTTGCTGATGTATTTGTGGTCCTTTGTTCTCAGGCCTTTCAATGCATCTGCCAACAAACCTTCCATTGCTCTTGCGCCTGTTGAATCTTCTGCAGCGTATTCTGCAATTCTTTCTATCGCATCATTCTCAAACAACAGCTTGATTCCGTAAGACTTGAAAAGTTTTTTCTCGCCTTCCAATGCAGAGCCCGGTGCTTTCAGTATCCTTGCATAATCATTCTTTGTCAATTTGTTCAATTCAACAACATACGGCAGCCGGCCAATGAACTCTCCTTTGAATCCGTAAGCTCTCAGTACGTCTGCATTAACTCTTCGTCTTCCGTTCTTTTTTCCGCCTAATTTCTGGTCGAGTTTGCAGTAATTGTCAATGCCTTCGAACGCACCTCCGCACACGAACAGGATATTGCTCGTGTCTATCGGTCCGTGTTTTGTTTCCTTGATTTCTCCGGCGAGCACTGTGAGCAGTTCGTTCTGTATATCATCCCCTTTGATGTCTCTTCTATCTCCATTGCTCTGTTTTCTGATCTTGTCGATCTCGTCCAGATAAACAATGCCTTTTTCAGCAGCACTGATGTCTCCGCCTGCATTGCTGATCAATTCTTCTAGAATACTGACTACATCCCCGCCGACATAACCTGAAGCAGTCTTGTCCTGCATTGAGACTTCTGCAAAAGGCACGTTAAGGACCTTGTCTGCGATAGTCCTTGCAAGATATGTCTTGCCAGAACCAGTAGGTCCTACCAAAAGAATGTTTTTCTTTCGCGCGATCTTCCTGTCTTCATCACTCATCTGCATCCTCTGATAATGATCGCAGATGGCTTCTGAAAGTGTCAAGGTCGCACTGGTCTGTCCTATGACATGCTTATCTAATATCTTTTTTACTGTCTTATAATTCTTGAAATCAATACTCTTGTCTTTTTTCTCATCAGGATTGAAGGTCTTTCCTTTTCCAGGCCTGTTTCCTATTGGTGTTGTCTTTTTGTTCTGTTTCTTTTTCCTTATCTCTGCCAACAGGTCGTTCAATGATTTATCACTGCTGCCTATCCTGTGCCTGAACTGAAGTTCAAGTCCAATGACCGGTCTTTCGTCAACCAAATCATTTTCAGTAAGCGCGATTTCTTGATATTTGTATAAATCATCTGAACTGTCGTTCATAAAAATCCTGCTTGCTTTCTGCGGTGCAAGAAGCATTGTCTCATTAGGCAAGGTCATGCCTTTTTTCTTTGCAAGTGCAGAATAAACCTTTTCTATTCTTTTCAAGAAATCAACAAGCTTACCCATCCTGTATCCTTCCCTATCTAATGAAGCTCCATATTTAGGTGCGTTCGCTTTTTCCGGCACTACAGATTCTGAAGCTACGGACATTACTGCTGCATCATTTTTTGATCTTTTGAAGCCAAACCTTTTTGCTCTTTCTTCTTCTTTCTTTGCGCGCCCGAAAATGTCAGTTACCTTGTCGTTCGCAACATTTATCGCAATCTCATAACCGAGCTTTCCTTTTTGGTAATATGGTTTTATAGAAATGTTCAAGTCATCGAATATCCTAGAATCTGTTCCAGCATCAAGAGCCTCTTCCAATGGCAGTAATCTTAGTTTGCTTTTTGCAAGCTTCCACCAGGTTCTCCAGTCCAGAAAATTGAAATCAAAGATGGGCTGTGTCCTGATATAAGCTGCAGCTCCTTGATCATTGATCTTCACGACCTGTTCCTGGACAAGTTCTGAAAGATTGCGCATGCCTCCATTCCTTTCTAAGCCTGGCACAGAATCTGCTAACCTGTCCTGCAGTTCTGGATGAAAATAGTACAGCGTGTCCTTGTGGAACCCGCTCATCTCATCGAGCCCATTATTGTTAACATTTACTAATCCTAGCTTAACCATTGTAATATAGAAAATAGCAAGCAATAGATATATTACTGATGTCTATTAGTTATATTTTCTATATAGAATATTTTAGAACTATTAAACCAGACTTAGAAGCCAAGATCTCCAAAGGTCAATGTTTCTGGCAAG
>JAHWIA010000036.1 GCA_019322855.1 Candidatus Woesearchaeota archaeon
AGGCATCCTGTCGTTGGTATAGAAAACATTTCCATCCCTGTATGCAGGCAATGGCGCATTAGGCGTGGAAAGGTCGACAGTAATGTTTGCAGGCGTGGTATCAAATATTTCTATTGTAAACTGTTCTGAATTTTCATTACCAAAACTGTCTTTTGCACTGAAAGTGACAGTATATTCTCCAGGAAGATAGTCTGCAAAACCGAGATTGTCTTTGATAGGTATTATATAAGCACTCCATTGCTTGCCCTGCTTTGTCATATTATAGTACTTGTCCAAGTTAGAGCTCTGGATCGAAACATAAGCTTCCGCTACCTCGCCTATGTCATCGTCTGTCCTTATCGCAGTCCATTCTTCATCTGCAATGTCTGCGCTGATAAGGAAAGGTTCATTGTATTCAATTGCAGCATCTGATGTCATCTCTATTGACGGACCGGTGTGATCATAATAGACATTAATAGTATCTTCTCCAAATATGTTGGCGCCGTTCTTTATCCTTGCACTCACCCTATTAGGGCCCGGGAATAGATAAGTCAAGACACCATAGATTCTATTATCAAGCAATTGTGCTGCTACTGCGACAAAGTCTTCTCCATTGAAAGTCGTTATCAACGGTTCTGATGCATTCTCTGCATCGTGCGTCGCATTGACTGTTATGTGAAGCTTGGACGTGATGTAATTATCTTCTGGAGATTCTATATTGACTGCTGGAGGGATAGTATACAGTATTTTTCCGCACTTGGTCTCTTCTTTATTGCCTCCTTCATCAACAGCATAATAACATAGTTTCATATTCCTTTCTACTGGTATCCTTACGTTTATCTCGGGATCATTATCCTGACCGAACAATCTATAACTGTTCTGGCTCTCGCCTGGTATGCAAGGCAAAAGGTCTTCCCTATAGCAATATACTATGTGATCAATGCCGAACTGTATCCTGTTCTGGCTCAAACTCTCATCGTTTGCCTTCAATAAAAGAGTTGCAGGATCTGTCAAGAATACTGACCATTCACGATCTTCGTATTCGCGCCCGTTGATTTCAGCGATTGTCTCTGGCGCGCTATTGTCAATGGCAAACTCATAATTCTCACTGTCGCATCTGTTAGGTGTTATGCTATTCTTTTCATTGCATCTTATATTATAATAATGATACGTATTTTCGACATAGTCTTTTTCAAGGGAATGTTTCTTGCCTCCAACAAACTGGTCCATGCTCAGCCTGCTTCCTCCATCGATCGAGATTGTACATTCTGAAGGTTTGAGAGTGTCTGCACTGAACGTTATCGAAGTCTGCTTCACTGGCCCCTTAGGAACAGCCCTGCTTATCCCTTTCAACTGGTCTATATGGAAAGTATATTGTTTCTTGAATTCGTTTCCTACAATATCTTCACACTCCAACTCAAAACGATAATCTCCATCCTCTAAACCAATATCTCCTACAGAACCCGGATACGAGAGTATACTGCTCGTAGTTATGTCTATCAAAAGGTTTGAATCATATGGGGTTGTTTCCCTGCTTTCTCCAGGTTCGATAAAATAAGCTTCACAACTTACCAATTCATCGCTTTGTATGCTCAAGACCAAAGAAGAAAGATAACTTTCTTCAGAAGCACAATCTATCTGCAGATCACAGTTCGTACAGATTGACTGGTTCTGTATGTTGATATTTGGTGCAGAAGTATCCACATACACACTTACTTCTTTCAATAATTCCTTGTTAGAGAACACGTCTTCTGCATAATACCGCACCTTATAATTGCCATTGCCCCTCATGTCTGGCGCGAAATCTTCAATAGGTTTGACCAATACGCTCGTACCTTTCACAATATTGGAATTCGTACCGCTTATCTCTTTCATGTCTGTGCACGCAGTCGTTCCTTCTTTGTAAATGCAATAATAAAATGAAGAAATAGCCTCAGAGACAGTAAAATTAATTACTGACGTATCTGAGGCATTTCCCAAAATTAATGTGTCACTGTTTGGCGTGGTGGTTGGAGGAACTATGTCAAGCTCACAAATCGGATTGAAAGATTCCACGCCAAATTCGGTAGTGACACAATCTGCTTGACCGTCACTGTTTCCATCTTTGAAACATCTGTTCTTTTGATCATCCCATACACATCTTCCTATACCGCAAGCATCATCACTATATCTTGCAGATTCTGGAAGAGAAGAAGAGAACAAGGCAAAAGCTTGGTTTTTTCCAGTGGCATCTATACAGCTCTCTTTTGTTTTCATATCGTGACAAGTGGTGACTGGCTGGGTATAACTGCACTGTCTGCAGCTGCTCACATTCTTATCATCGAGTTCTGCAAAACAATTTCCTAATCTGCTGCAAACGTCCTGCTCGCAATCAGCATTATCAAATATGCCTCCCTCTTTTGAACACAACCCGCATTTGTTTTGGGCTATGCTCTGGTTAAGCATATTATCTGTCATTGCTTCTTTTTGCTTATACTTTATTTCTCTCACATTGCCCACATCAATGCAAAAACCGCCGCCGATGTCGTTGAAAGAAGTTTCATGCCACACACAATCGCCTTTTGCCTGGCACGGATTCTGTTCGCACGCAAGTTCACTGTCATAGTCAGTACAAGTCATATTTGCAGCTGTTTCGCAAGGAAAACAGAAGTTCTTCACTGTATCTGACCTGTCCATGTAACAATTTCTTTCGTTCTGCGTGACTGGATTCTTTTTACATTTCAGATTATCAAATAATAACCCCAAGAAAGGGATTGGATTTGTGAGATCAAAACCGCACCTGCTTTCTTCTACGCACTTGGTCCTTCCGTTAGCATCAGGACCCATACATACGAATGCATAATTGCTTCCTGTCGAGGTCTGGTGCTGGTCACAGTCTGGAAAGTATTGCGGGGAAAGAAGATCAGTCGTCAACTTATTATTTTCATCGCATATCCTTCTCTCTGTCCTTGAAAGGCAGAACTCTTCACCATCACACCTTCCTTCGCATTCCCTGTCTCCCGGATCAATATCGTCAAGGGTAACTTTCTCCCCCATCCTTGGCCTGTTATGGTCTGCGTACATAGGCTGTATGGAAAAAGTATACAATTCATCCCATTCAAGATCCTCGATGATGAATTCGTCCTTGTCAGCATCAACAACATAAGTATCAAAAGTATTCTCGTTCGTTATCAAGAAAGACTGTACTCCTTCTTCGTTGCTACAATAATCATTATTCCATTTCAATCTTACTTGATTCTTGCATATCACGTTTTCTGCTTCAAAATCAGGCACTGTTGGTGTAGAAGGATAATCGCACGTTCTCGCGACCACGCCAAGGCTCACGTCCAAAGTGAAAATGTCGCTCACTACAAGATTGCTCGCCCTGACAACCCTGGATTCTGGTTCATACAATGGCGGCCGTTCAAATCTTATGGTGTGGTCTATATTAGGGTCAACAAAAACAACATACTTTCCGTCAACAAAACTGCTGACTTTCCTTACTTCTCCTGATGTTCCTGGATCTGCGATCACTGCCGCATCAATAGGTTCGCCATCAACCCTGCTCACCACAGTACCCACAATAGCTGCTTTTTGCTGAAATTCGCAAGGAAGCGCGCTTATGCTGATCGGAGAGAAAGGACAACAATACTTTCCCACGACATTCTGGAACTCGTACTCATCTGCCAGGCTTTGTACAACTGTCACTGTTTCCCCTGAGCAAGTGCACACACCATCGACATTCTGGTTGCTCAATCTTTTTCCTGCAGGACAGTTCAATATCTCTGCACACACATTACTGCAGGTCTCTCTTTCTCCGCATTGCGCAGTGATTCCGCTCCTTGCCTGCTGCGGTTGGCACAAGAAATCATAATCGCAACAGTCAATCGTAGGTTTTTTGTCGCAATCTCCTGTCAAAACATTACATATGTGATTAATAGGGCAAGTACAATCGTCAGGAGTTCCAAGTATCAGATCCTCTCCTCTGCAGTCCCCTATGTCTGTGCAGAAGTCAAACATCACGCTGGGTTCAAGAACAAAGTCTAGCGTGTTCGTAGTTATTGCATCGGTCGCATAGATGCTTTTAGTCTTGGTATTATCAATGTAATTGGGAGATTTTGATGCTGTTATGCTGTATTGACAATTGCTGTCAAGCCCTGTGACTCTGTAGATGCCTTGTGCATCGCTCTTCTGCACAGTGCCTCTCGCAGGACTGACTATTATATCGACACCTTCCACTGGCCTGTTCTGAAGGTCAGTTATGACGCCTGTCAATGTTTCCTGGGAAGCGCTCTGCAAGGACATGTCCTTCCTTGTCATAGGAGCCTGCAAGGTCACCTGCTCGCTCTTCGGAAAAAAACCGCATCTGTTGGCAGTTATAGCATAAGTAGAGATAGGAATTCCTACAAAACTAAATTCGCCAACAGCATCGGTTTGGGTTGTGAAGGTATTAACACTATCAGTAACAGTAACAACAACATTGGATAACGGAGTAGGGCTCGGAACACCGGATATCGTCGGCGTTATCCTTCCTACAAGATCTGCGCTCACTGCAGTGAGATCAAGCGTGATGTTCCAACCGGTAGTCTTTGTCACTGTATTTACAGCAATGCTATTCTGTATGTTAGCTTTTGAAGCAGATACGACTGTTGTTGTCTGCAGGATTGTAAGAGAATACTTGCCCTGCGCATCAGTGACGTCGCTCGAACCGCTTGTTTCCTGGACCTGTGCATTCTGGACAGGATTGCCGTTCTGGTCAAGCACATAACCACTTATCGCTATTGCGTTCTGTTGTTGGGAACAAGAAGCAGTTGTAAGATTTGATATCAATTGATACGGATAAGGGGAGCAAAAAGCAGAACAGAAATTATTACTGACCCTTAAATCTCCCCCGCTGTATACTGTAGGATTGGCAGTGCCGAAATTACATACACAGCAACCGCATTCCTGCACTTCTTTACAGGTCTGCACATTAGCATAGAACTGGCCAAAGCACTGGTCGCTCGGCAGATTATCAGTGCAAGTAACATCGACCGCAGTGCTTGAAAACGTAGTTTGTTCATTGACACAGCAGCTCGCATGGACAATGTATGGTGAAATAAGAAATATTAAAGCAAGAATTATGATTAATAGTATTGATAAACTATCCTTTCTACCTCTTTTAGTCATACCTATCCAACCCTCTCTTTCAATCCTATTGCCTTTTAAAACAAATTTAGTTTATAAACTTTGTGGTGATTTAAGAAGAAGCAGGACTTGGAGATACTTGTGTAGGCATTATCCATAATCTGACCTTCTGTTCATCCTTCATATGGCCGTCATCCACTTCTATTGAGAAATTGTGCGCAGCCGGATTCGTATCCCTTGACATGTTGATTATTATGCTGGCCTGGCCGTTCAGCTGACTGTATTGCCAGCCTTCGCCTGTTCCTGGAATCCATTTGTACAAACTGCCCATCCTATACTTTTCAAAATACGTCTTGCCCCAGTCAATGTAATTGAAAGTCAGATTCCCTTCATCCTCGTTCATGTCAACTGCATTCGGGGTGACTGTTTCCTGTGTAATTGTTTGTCCCTGAGGAAAATACCATATAATGTCATAATTAGGTGCGCTGTTCGTGCCTCGCACATATTCTAGCACAGGAGGTATATTTTCTCTGACAAACTGGAAAGTTAGCGTTTTATCGTTAAGCATGCTGTTTCCGTCTTTAACAATGATCAAGTCATCACCATCTCTTCCTTCTGTATCGCGCTCCACTTGCACTGTATAGCCTGGCCAATAAGTTTCCAGGTTTGTATAATCAGTAGAAATGTCAAATTTCAGGTCTGTGATGTCTTTATTTATCAGATTGAAGATGAATGTATGGAAATATTCATACTTTGTCTTTAACAATACTTCAAAATGCTCCACATCTGTCATTGTCTGCAATCCTGCGCCTGTGACCTGCAATGGCATATCGACTATTATTCTTGTATCCTGTGTAGTGAAAGTAATGTCTACTTCTGCATCACCTTCTCGTATATTGTAAGGTATGCCTGTCACATTGGTTATCTCGCCGAAATCTATACAGTCATTTATCTTGCCGGCGACATAAGATTCTAATTGCACTTCTATCGAACCAGGGCTTGCTTTCAGAGGGGGCATATTGTTCTGCGCCAATCTCGGTTCAACTGCAAAATCAGGATCATAAGTATAGTTGCAATACGGCCAGCTCATATTATGCCTGCATTTCCATTTAGGATATTTGTCATAACCCAATTCAGGATGTAAAATATTCCTGGTGACAAGATAATTTACATAATATTCTTTATTATCTATTATCTTTTTCACACTGCCCCCCTTAGGAGTGGGTGTGCAGCTTTCTTTATCACAAAGAATGGTTGCAAAAGGCTGACCGTTATATATCCTTCCTCCTTGCAGAGAAATAAAATCAAGACCTTCTTCAAAAGACTTATGGATACAGCTTTCCACATAATAACGCAACGGCGCGCTCCGTATCTTGCTCTTTGCGATAGACAATTGCTCTATTTCCTGTTCTCCAGGAGTCAGCCTCTGGGTTAGATAGAACAAGAAAAAGAAAACAACAAGAATGATGATGCCTATGATAATAAACAGAGTAACTTGACCTTTTTTCATTAAAAAACCTCTTTTTATTCTAGATGCATGCCGTGCGTCATTTGATTGACGAAATCCCTTTTCACTGTCTTCTGGACAGGATTGTTGCTGTTACTGACAGTAAAGATCGTCTGCCTGGTTCCGTCCTTCCTGCAAATAATGATTCCGCCTGCTACATTGTTGTCATAAATGTCTACTGTCTTGCAGATGTCTTCTGGAAAATTAACATATGAAGCTATAAAATATTCATTGATTGTTCTCGCGCCATAGTATTTGGGTTCTATCACTGCAGATATTAGTTTGTTTCCTTTCCTGTTTCTGTACAGATTCTTGAAAAGCTTGCTCTCTTCTAATGGTTCAGGGCTGAGCTCGAACAATGTCCTGTTAGTCACACCTAATAGATTAAGTATTGGTGTGATAAATAAATCATAGATATTATAGATAAAGCCCTGCCTCAACACATCGCCTCCGTCAGGAGTATATATCAAGGATTGGGTCATATTATTGTAATAAAATTCAGGGTTCGTTCCGCTTGATGAAATACTGCATTTTTGGAATTCATACTTATTAGTGCTTCCTGAACAGCCTGACAGGTCCAAAGAACTAATATCAAAGGCTTCGTGCACTGCCTCATCAAGTTGTATCTGGTTCTGCAACGAGATATTGATATTATTGCCCAATTCATTGAAGCTAGTTCCTACAATTACGTCTCCTTTGTACAGCATAATACACAAATTATTGAAGACATTCCTATCATATTCGTTTGTGAACTTTTTCTGCTTGCTTGCAGACGGATCGAATGCTTTTTTCCCAATGCCTAAATCAACCAGGACTTCGCTCGGCGGGCCGCATGAAATTACATAGTCTTCATTACCTGCAGGAATCGTCAGCATCCTCTGCACAATGAACCTCGTCCTGCTGGTCCAGTTCCCATTATCGCAGTAAAGGTCAGCCACTCTATTGTTGTCATAATTTTCCCTCCACACACCATCTATCAATGTCACTTTGCTATACCAGTCATCCGGCTTGCACCTCGACTCCAGCTGATCATTACTGCTGTTCGCAGTAGAAGTTGGATCAAGAAAACATTCTCCTAGAGGGCAACTGCCTGACTTGTACTCAAGCCAATCCATTGCTAGCGGTATCAACGAGGTTGATGATGTAATATTTCCTGAAGGAGTGGCGGGCGGTGTTGCTGTCTGTGCTGCAACAGAGAAAGAGAATATTGAAAAAACTAGCAGAAACATCAAAACTGTACTGATTAGGAACTGTTTCTTTTCC
>JAHWIA010000037.1 GCA_019322855.1 Candidatus Woesearchaeota archaeon
AAAGAGGATTTGTAGAACTTGTCATTGACATGAGCTGTCCTGCGTATGACAGGATTACGCCTGAATTTGTCGCGTCTGCAATCGTCCTGGGTGCAGAATGGATAAAGAAGTTTAGTGTAGAAAGTTTCGATGAATATTGGGACCAGTTCAAGAGATTCAATCCCGACCAATTCCATCTCTGCCTGTCAGACTATCTAAAGAATGTAAGAAATAAAAAATTTCTGAGAACAGTCAAAAGGAAACTTGCAGATAAGATTCGAAGTGCAGGCAAAACACTGCACAGCTGGAATGACAATATACTTCTGAAAGAAGAACTGGCAGACTTGTTGAGCTAGATTATAAAGAACAAGATAACAGGTATCAACAAACAGCCCATGCTGTGGTTCTTTCCTATCCCGAGATAAATCGGCACTAGTCCTAGACAAGTGCTCACTGCAAGGACGAACAGCCCGATAAGACCGCAGAAGATAAAGACCAAAGTTATTATCAATAATATGATTCCTATTGACAAGTAAGTGTAATTGACTTTTCCAATTATCCTTGAAAATATCTTTGCGAAAAAGAGTGCGAGATATGTTGCGATGCCTGCAACAATCAATGCGCATGCGATTATTGTGATCAGTTGCGGCAGAGTTAATTTACCAAGTATTTCTAACACAACTATGACTGCGCCGTTCCGTGCTTTTTCTATTGTGAACAATGTGACCAGACTAATTAGGAAATTCACAGTATTGATTGCTCCTTGCAGGATCAGATAACCTAACACACCTATGTCCCCAACAATAATACTGCCTATGATGCCTGCCTGCGCAGCGCCAACGCCTGGAAACAAGCCTGTCATGCTTCCTGCGATCGTGCCTCCTGTTATTGATTTTGTTATAAGTTTTTTGTCTATTTCCAGATCTTCTGTTATTCTTTGTTTAGGCATCTGTGTCTTTTCAAACAGACTGTTGAATAACATTGAAACTCCGAACAAGCCAGACAGCAATGGAAACAAAGGATCCTTGAAGATTGGATTGCTCAATATGATGTAACCTAGAATCCCGCTCAATATGCAGACAACAAAAGCCCAGAACTTGTTGTTCAGGGATTTTTCTTTCAATATCATGAATGCAACTATTACAATTAGAATATAGCCCATAACAGGATTTATTTTTTCAAAGATTGGAGGGAGTAAAAGAATTAACACTGGAATGATTGCAATAGAAGTAAGAACAGACAGTAAAGAACCAATCACAGTCAATTTGACACATTCGAAAGCCTTTCCTTCCAATACAAGTTTGTGCGCAGGCATTATTGCCAATGCAGTATCTTCATCAGGTATGCCTAACAAAGCGCCGGGAATGAAATCAAGAAAAGTGTGCGTGACTGCCAAACTAATGATGAAAACTGCCAATACAATTGGCGAAACGAACTGCAGTAGGATTGGAGAGATCGATAATAACAATAATGCAACCAGGTTTACATGTATGCCTGGGATCAGGCCTGTGACACAGCCGAATGCACAGCCGATGATTATTGCGGTAAGGAGTAATAGCATCGTAAGAAGTCTTCCGGCTCTTTTAACGGCAGAGGCGGGACTTCCACAAACATCTGTTTGTTTTGAACCCGCGAGACCTGGGTAGGTCACCCGGCCTTCAACCGGGCGCAATAACCAGACTATGCGACTCTGCCATAGTCAGAACCGGAAAACTTAAATATAATCCTGTCTTATTATACAATACTGGGTAGGTCGCCTGGGAGTCGGGTGCAATATTATGCGACTCTGTTTTTCTTTTTTCATTCTAAGAAACTAGTTTTGATTCTTCATAAGCTTTCTTTGCTAACTTTTGTAATAATTCTATTCAGCAAGATTTAAATATGATTAATTGCTAGCTGTACATATGGCAAACAAGAGGATGTGGCTCACAAAGAAGCAGATCAAGAATAGGCTCATAACTGCAGCTATTATTATTGCAATTCTTATCATCATTGGTTTCTGGGCATTCAGGCCTACTGGAGAGGTTGAGCAGGAAACTGTCGCAGAGCCAGAAGCAGAAATGCAGGAGCAAATTGAACAAGTGGAGACATTACCTGAAGATGGAGAAGAAATGCAGGCAGGAACAGAAGAACCTGAAGTTATAAGAAACAGCTGCAAGATTGACCTGAAGCATGCAGAAGATGAAGTTCTTGATGCATATAATATCAAAAAGAAGGCAGAAGATAGGTTGGTTGAACTTGAAGGGGAAAGAGCAGAGATTCAAAAAGAGATAGCAGACGCAGAGGATCTTCTAGAAGACAGTGAAGAAGCTTTGGAAGAATTAAGACAAAGCTGTATAGAATAATTCTATTTTAATTTCTTCATGACATCTGCAAGAATTGTTGTGAACAGTTCTAATTCTCTTTCCTTGACATCCAATGGTGGAAGAACTCTTATTGTCTTGTAACCGCAAGGCGCTAATAGAAGTCCTCGTTTCAGACATTCATAGAGTATCTTTTTACGTTTTTTCTGGTCACTAATCTCAAAAGCATCCAATAAACCGAGTCCTCTAACATCAACAATGTGCTTTGGATATTTCTGCTGTATGTCTTCCAGCCTGTTTCTTAATTGTTTTCCCATCTTTGCTGCATTGTCGAGCAGACGTTCTTTCTGTATGATCTCGATTGTCTTGTAACCTACTGCTGTCGCGATCGCATTGCCTTCGCCCCAAGTACTGCTGATCCTGCCCTCTATCTTTGGAAAAAGTTCTTTCTTTCCGACTGTCGCGCCGACCTTTAATGCCTTGCCAGAAGCAATCATGTCTGGCTTTACACCAAAGTTTTCGCAGGCCCACCATTTTCCTGTCCTTCCCATGCCTGCCTGCACTTCGTCGCTTATTATAGGGATGTCGTTCTGCTGTGCAACATCATAGACTTCCCTGAATGCGTCAGGATTTGGAAATCTATAACCGCCTTCGCCCTGCACAGGCTCTATGATTATGTAAGAAACCTCTTCAGGCCTGATTACTCCGCAATCCTTGTCTAAAGTTTCTGCAAGAACATTTGTTTTTCCTCCTTTCCTGCTGATGCAGTACCAGTTGCAATTGTTCTTGTCCTTGACAATAGGATACGGGAATGAAATCACTTTCGGGATCTGCGGATAAAACATTCGATGCTGCCACTTGCTCCTGTTCAATGATAGTGCTCCCAAGGTCCTTCCATGGAACGCACCGTCAAAACATATTCCATAACCGAAATTCTTTCTTGATTGATAACATAATTTTATTGCATTCTCTACTGCTTCTGCGCCACTGTTCGAGAAGAATGCCTGATCAAACCTGAACTGTTTTGTTATTTCCTTCAATTTATGATGCAGGTGTGATGGTGTCGGCAAGCTCAAATCTGGCTTATGGCCATAGCCTGATATGAAGTCTGCGCCTGCATAACGGTCAGGATCAATGCCTGCCAATTCCCTTGCCATTGCTGTCAATGCAGGATTGTTATAACCTAAAGGAGAACTTCCTACGTGAGAGCAGAAATCCATGATTATATTTTCATCAACATCAGTACAGAACGGTCCAATAGCCGGAGCCTTCCTGTTCCATACAAAATAAGGATTGTAAGTAGAAACAGCAGCATACTTCATGTGATAACTGACCCATCTCTTTGCATTACTGCCTGGCAATTTCTTTACTTTGGGTTCTACAACATCTCTATCCATCATTTAAACATGCACCTCTTTATGCTCGATAAAAAGAAATCTTGCTTTATAAACTTATGCATTCTCTGCTTATAAATAATTATTCTATCTGAGCCTTCTGCAGTTTGCCGCTGAAGTCTGTCGAAATGACTTTCAGTTCTGTGTATGTTTCAATCGCTCCGCCTGCGCCGCCGGCTTCTCGATGGCCGTTGCCTGTGCTTTTCAGACCGCCGAACGGGGTCTGGATTTCTGCGCCGATTGTTGATGTGTTTATGTACACCAGACCTGCTTCGATGTCTCTAGCTGCGATCTCTGCGTTGTTTATGTCTTGCGTGAAGATTGAAGATGAAAGTCCATATTCAATATTGTTTGCAATCTTTATAGCGTCCTGCAAGTTATTTGCTTTGATTAATGCGACAACAGGACCGAATATCTCTTCCTGTGCGATCCGCATACTAGGTTTCACATTCGTGAAAATTGTCGGTTTATAGAAATAACCTTTCCTGCAATCTCCTGTTTTGTGAAAATTTCCACCACACAAAAGTTTTGCTTTGTCTTTGTTTTTTCCAATCAATACATAGTCGTGCACTTTCTTTAGCTGCTCTTCATTGATTAATGGACCCACATCTATATTCTTGTTTCCCGGGCCTAGTTTCAGTTTCTTTACTCTTGTCAAAAACATCTTCTGGAACTTGTCGAATACTTTTTTATGGATAATAACTCGCGAACCTGCAGTACATCTCTGTCCTGTAGTTCCGAAACCAGCCCATAGGCATCCTTCGACTGCCAATTCTAGATTAGCATCATCCATCACAATGATAGGATTCTTACCGCCCATTTCCAAACTATGAGGTCTAAGTTTTTCAGCGCATATCTTGCTTATGCCCTTGCCGACTGCACTGCTTCCTGTGAAAGAAACACCGTTCACATCCTTGTGGTTGAGCAACGGGTTGCCAACTTCACCGCCTGCACCGTTCACTAAATTAAGAACTCCTTTTGGAAGGCCTGCCTTTTCAAAGATCTTTACAAACTCGTGCGCGCAAACTGAAGTGTATTGGCTCGGCTTGAATACAACTGTGTTTCCGTAGATTAAAGCTGGAAATATCTTCCATCCTGGGATTGCAATAGGAAAATTCCATGGTGTGATGCACGCGAAAACACCGACAGGTTGTCTGATTGATCTCATTGTCTTGTTCTTCAGTTCTGATTCAAAGGTCTGTCCCCAGCCCCGTCTTCCTTCTGCTGCAAAATAAAAACCAATGTCTATTGCCTCTTGAACATCGCCGTCTGCCTCTTTCTTTACCTTGCCCATCTCTCTCACTACAATATTGCCCAACCTGTGCTTGTTTTCCAGCAACAATTGTGCAGCTCTGAACAAGATTTCTCCTCTTTTCGGAGCAGGCATCATTTTCCAGGTCTCAAGTGCTTTTTTCGCAGCCTTTACTGCATTATCAACATCCTTTTTTCCGCTTCTTGGGACGATTGCGACAACATCCTTTGTATTTGCAGGGTTCAATGATTTCAAAGTCTTTTTAGAAACAGCATCCACCCATTTTCCATTGATATAGTTCTTGATCTTGACAGCCATAATATACACCTCTTTCTGACCTGTTTATAATATAGAGATATATAAACATTTTCTATATATACTCACAGATAACCTAGTTATCTGTTCGTAATAAGCAAAAAGACTTATCTATACAGAATAGAATCTTTTTGCTATATATAGGCTAAATTTTTTAAATAGCTCAAAATAAGCTATATACATGGACCTAGATGAAATCATGCGGATACAGAAGAATGTACAGTTCTTTCTATATCCAAAAAAAGACATAAAAGAGATTATACCAAATCCTAATGCAATTCCCCTTCTTGCAGAATTTCTCTGCATGGCAGTTCCAAAACGGACTTTTGTTGATCTAGAATTCGAGATAATGGATGATGAGATGTGGAGACTGATCCGCGAAGACATTCGAAAGCAAAAAGTCAAAGGAACGCCTAGTAAGTCGCAAGCAAAAGGTTATCTTGTAAAATCAGATTATGGCACAGAGGTTCATCTTGGGGTTTTAAAGCATATTGAGAATTTAGCACGCTTACTTATCGAGCCCATTATAAGCACACCTAGACTTTCCTGGAAAAAATTATTGAGGGAAGCAGGAGAAGATGTAGGGCCTGCCTATAAAGAAAGGCTTGAAGAATTAAGAAATACTTTTTCAAGGCTTGGCATGAAATTAACAAGAAAGACCATTGAAGAAGATGTCAAGAGGACCTTGGGAAGGATTTATGAAACATTGAATGTAGCTTGCAGCGAACAAATAGAAGAGATAAAAAGAAAGTCTTTAGGCTGGCTCATACAGAACCTTCAGCATACAGACTTTTCAGATAAAGACCGTATGCGATATGGTTGGGCCTGTCTTGTGAGTGACCGTCCTGAACAAAATTATGCAGTACAGTATTTAAGATCGCCAGGCAATGAACTTTCTCATATCAAGCAAGGCCTTCATCTTTCTATAACAGAAGGAGAAATAACAGATGAGAATTTTTTTAGCTTCCAGCTTTTATCTTTAATGGCTCCATATCCCGGTTCAGACATGACCGGCATAATGACAGGTTTCGTTAGTGATTTAATAGGAAGCCATGAAAAAACAGAGAGTGCAGAAACTGAAAGAAAAAAAGCATTGGAATATGCAGAAGGCATTACAGCAAAAGTCGAACGAAAAGAAAGAGAATGGCAAAAAGAAAAAGAAGACAGGGACAGAAGATATAATGCATTAAAAGGAAATTATGAAACAGCACAAACAAGAATTCGAGAGCTGGAAGCAAGACCTGCTACTTCTCCAGAAGATAAAGAAGAATTACAAAGCTTGAGGACAGAGTGTACAGGATTAAGAGATCAAATTTCAGATCTTGAGACAGAATTGAAAGATGAGAAAGAATTCAGTGCGGTTTGTGCAGACGAAGCAGCTACTTATGAAGAAAAACTCATTCTTGAAAGAAGAAGGGTTGCAGAATTAGAGTCAAGATTGCCGCAAGATCAGATAACTGTTGTGCAAAGACCTATCTATCTTGTGCAAGATCCGGATGATCCTCAGCTTCAGGCAAAGATCGAGAATAGGCTGGGTTTGAATTACTATATTGTGTGTGCGATACTCGGTCCTGGATTCAACATGTTCAGGAATCCTAGGTTATCACAAGCAAGCCTGAAGAAGAATGCTACTGGCAAATTGAAAGAGATCAACACTTACCTTGGCAATGGTAATGAATTTAAGCTTAGAGACAAAGAATACAGAAAACACGTGGATGAACTGATCAAAGGCGGCGCAATCGTCGACCATAGAGGACTTACTTTGATGAAACCTGCAGATATAAGAGACCCTCTCTTGAGAAAAGTGGTAGATCTATTGTACGAAGCAAAGAGAGAGGCAGAGAACTAATTTTTAAAATAGCATCATTTAAATATGAATAAAGTATCCTATAGTAAAACTAGGTGAGGTAAAATGAAAAAACTTACAATTTTGATGTTAATTCTGATTGTTCTATGTATTTTTGGGTGCAAAGCTCCTGAAGCTACAGTAGAACCTATCAAGATAGGCTATAGCACGCCGCTTACAGGTGATCTTGCTTCTTTAGGAGAAGCAAACAATCAAGGAATAGAACTTGCATTAGAAGAGATCAATGCAAAAGGCGGTATCGCAGGAAGACCTGTAAAATTGATTATTGAAGATGACAGGTTTGAAGGTTCATTAACTCTGAAAGCATACCACAAACTAGTTGACATTGATAATGTGGATGTTATGTTGACTGCAACTTATGGCGGAATATTGACAACTGCTAATCTGGCAGATGCTGCAGAAGTTGTTGTCATAAACACTGTGGATACTGCAGAAGAACTGGCAGAAGCAGGTGAATATGTTTTTGCAATAGGCATCTATGACGAAG
>JAHWIA010000038.1 GCA_019322855.1 Candidatus Woesearchaeota archaeon
ATTCTACCTATATAGCAAGTTTTAAATAATCCCCTGTCTATAATATATATTGAAAATGTGGCCCTTAACTAGTATTGCAAATATTGCATCAGGTATACTTGGATTTGATAGTCTAGAGGCCAAACTGGCGAATTTTGATCCTTCTACAGACAGATCATTCACTGCGATTTCTCCTAATGAGTTTAAGAAAGAAATCTGGTACTTGGGAGAAGGCGGAAAAGTTGATATTCAGAAGACAAAGATTGTTGAATTCGACAAAGAAGAAGACATGAGACAAGGTCTTTTCTTATATGCTCACTATAATGTGTTCGGCAAGCTATTGGATGAAGACTGGCACCAGATGACAGTACATTCCTGGGGCTATAACAAGAAGAGAGAGAAGTGGTTCTTTGAGATAGATTTCCTTGGAGAGGGAAAGGATTATGCAGACTTGATTAGGGAAGAGGAAGATCCTACTAAGATTTACAACATGCTTGAAAAGATAATCGACAAGGCAGTTTTAATGGAAGTAGCTGCGCCTGAATTCTTGAAAGATCCAAGAAAGCTTAGGAAGCATGGCGCAGACAAGGCACATAGAGGAATCAGCGAGTATGTAAAAAGCTTATCTGCAGACGGAGTGCAGACAGATGTAGTTGCACTTAGAAAAGGGCTGAACACATTGCTGGATTCAGGAATATTAAAGATAGAAAATTTCTTTACTGATAGCTTCCCTGGAAACTGGATTCCGGTCAATGGAAAGCCGGCACGAATCGATATGGACGGGAAACAAGGATGGTTCTTCGGAAACTTCAATGCTCCGCACATTGCAGAATACTCTTCAAAACTATCTACAGAACAGAGAGAGAAATTAAAACAACATTATGTTACTCAATACAATAATGCAGTCAACAAGTACAATGACTATGTCAAAACCAGCTTGGCGAAACCTAAGGATACTGTATGCGAATTGATTGACACTTACCTGCATCTTGACAAGGAAAGGGCAGATGCATTGAAGAGGAAGATCAAATACGGCAGGAATAAGAGAAATATCGAGGACTATGTCAAGACAATCGAGAAGTTCGAGCCTGCATTAAAGGATAAAATTTACATGATAAAGAATCATCTAGCTAATCTTAAGGAAAGAGAGACTATCGATGAAGAAAAGTTCGAAGTCTTCTACCAGGCAAGCAAGCTAGTCAGAGCACTTGCTTCTTGCGGCGGTAAAGGAGACAGGCGAAGAAAAGAGACAGATCCTGAAAAATTCATGTACTTGTACAGGGAGCAGAGATTCCAGCTAGAAAACGCTATCGAAGCAGCACGTTACTTGGAGCAATACTCTGGGGACAACATGTGGTGGTTCAGACGTAGTGCTATTTCTAAAATAAGGGCCACATTAGAAAAGGACTACGAACGCATGTACAACCAGAAGTTCAAATCCAAAAAAGAGAAACAAGCAGACCTTGTTGCAAATCCAATCAGGCTTATGCCTATAGATTACGATTATGCAAAAGCTGCTTAGTTTTTTCTTTATTCTTTTAATGATAAATCTATATAGATTATAGGGACAGATTCTAAATAGAAAGTTTGCCTTAATTTAAAGTATGGCAGACAATAATTTGTCAGAAAAAGACAGGGAAAAAGAGATCAGGGCTAGATTGCAATATGGATTAAAGAACGTCCTGCCTAGACTGGTTCCTTTGATTCACAGGGAATTTCCAAAAGACCACAGATTGATTTCTCCTTATGACAACACTATCCAGCCTGATCTGGATGCAGAAGAAGAAGGCATCTCAGCGATAAGGAGCAGATATCCTGCAGATTCTATAGTTGCAGAGGAAAGCGCAAAAAGAGGAGAGAAAATTAAAGGCGAATCTGATTATGGATGGATCGCTGACTTTATTGACGGAAGCTCTAATTTCCGTAAAAAGAAGCCTCATTTCGCAATAAACATGTCTGTCAAAAAAGGCGACGAAGTTCTTGGCGGAATAATCTGCGATCCTATGAAGTACAGGATTTTTTACACTAGAAAAGGAGCAGGTTTTTTTCTTGACGGTGAAAAATTAAGTCTGTACGACAAACCAGGCCTTGCAAGACGGCTTTCAGACGCGCACCTTGGATTGATATCGCCAAACTCTTTCAGGAAGCACAGGGAATATGGTCTTATGCAAAGGCTGCAAAAAGCAGCAGGTTCAAAAATAGCAGAGGGCAGCACTTCCTTGGAATTGGCAGCTTGTGCAGCAGGCGAAGTTGACGGCGTTGTAAAACCGACAAGTAATCCTTGGGGTGTCAGCGCAGGTTTGCTTATGGTTGAGGAAGCAGGCGGAAAAGTAACTCCTATTGACAGAGGCCCTCATACAATTTATGTTGCCTCTAACCCTTATATACATGAAGAATTGTGCGATGTTGTAAGAGACTCTGCTTAAGAATTCTAATTTTAATAATTCATTATATTTTAAATTAATAATTAGTAAAAATAAGTAAATACAATTTAAGAAAAGAAAAAGAAAGAATTATAATTTCAAACCGATTATGTAGCTCAATGTGTTGCTCAATCTTTCTACAATGCTCATTGAGTGATGCAGAAACTTGCCGTCTTTTTTCTTTGCGAAAAGCTCATCTATTTCATTGAAGATCTTTCTTTTTTCCTTGTTTATTGAGATGGCATGCTTCTTGTCATATTTGTAGTACAGTTCATATATCTCGACGAACAACTGGTTCACTTTTGCCATGATCTTCAGCAATTCTGGAGACACTGCTACTTTACTGTCCGCAACATACTTGAACAATTCCTTGTACTCATCGGCTACTTTCTCCAGCTCGTTGACAAGACTGTACAGATAAGTGCTGTGCTTTGTATATCCTTTCTTGTTCACGATTCTTCTGCAGATTGTTGTTAATCTGTTATTTATCTGTTCGCCTGATTTGATGCTGTTCAATTGATCGAACTCTTTTGCCTTTATTGCGTCATAAGCTTCTGCACTCATGCTCTTAAGCATAAGAAATATTCTTCTCAGAATAGAATCGAATTCATCCTCAAGAGGCCCGCCGATGCATTTGATAGTGCAGCTGGTCCTGCTCTGGTTCACAATCTCAAAACCAAGAAGGCTTCTCTGTATGGCTTTCTGCACATCTGCGATCTGTGCCGGCCCTTCTGCCAATATTGTGATTTCATCATAGCCAAGCTTGTAAGCTGCTGGCAGGTATTTTCTCAAAAGATCTTTTCCAACATCCTTAAGATCTATGGTTGTTTTTTCTAAAGCAACCTCTCCTGTTGTTCCTAAAATTAACTTGCCTGCTTCTTCTGAAATGTCCAATTCGTCACCTGCTTTCAGGCCGAATGTCTTGATCCATTTGCTCGGCAGACTCACAGTCAATGTCGCTCTTCCTTGACTTACTAATCTTCTTTTCATTTTATATAGTAAATAGAGAGCAGTATATAAAACTTTTCCCAATATAGTGTCTATATACCTATATACTTATCTATATATTATTGGGATTATCTATAAATCAAGTCCTGCCATTATAGAGTGTATATGAGAGGTGAACGAGGTAATGAAAATGGCAGGAAACAAGACAAGGGACGGAATTCGGCTTTCAAAGATAGTCAGTGCCATTAGCGATGTTTACGGCATAACTATCAGAGACGGCAGTAATCATACTTATGTGATCAATTATGACGGCGAAAGACCGTGTCCTATAGCACCTTCTACAGATGCAAAAAGAATGATTGTGCCTTGGTTGTACCGAGTTACAGGCTATGACAAGAGCAGGATCTATCAGAACTTGCGAAAAGGAAGATGGAACTAAGATGGCAAAAAACAAAGGCGGAAGGATAAGGAACTTTGGAAAGCGGGCAAACTCAGTCAGAAAAAGAGTGACAAATGGCAGGGATGCAGCTTATCTAGGAAAGATAGGTTTGGCTGCAGGCCTTACTCACTATCTTACAGGCAAGATGAAACAAGCTGACAGGAAATTGAAGATCTATTCGCCGGGCTATTATGTGAGACAGGCAAGAACGGTCACTGAAAAGAAAGCAGTGAGTCTTGATCAGAAAGTTGACAAGGCAATAAGAAAAGTGCCTGGCGGAAACGCAGTATCAAATGCAAACCAAGGATTGACAAATTATCTTTGGGGCTTGGTTGGAGTTACTCCTGGCGGAAAGAACGGAAGCAGGAGAAAAAAGTTCGAGGCAAGGACAGGGACAGGACCAAAGAAAGGCACTGTTACAACCACAAGAACCACAACAACTTCAACAAAAGTTCCAGGAAGATACAACATGGATGCGCAGAACCAGAAGACTTTGTTAGGGATGGGCTGTGATGTGCTTGGTGTAATGCTTGGAGTCTATGCCTTGAAAGCAGGCTATGATTATTTCAGAGGAAGGAAAAGAAAATGATTACACTGCCAGTGACTGGATTCAGGATGGCGAAAAGGGCCGCATCAACAGGATTCAGTATTGGCAATTATCTTGCAAGGAAAGCAGTTCCTATTGCAGAGACAGATACGATCGACAAGTATGTCGAGAGAATAGAGAATAAAGGAAGGAACCTGGACATTGTCCAGAAGACAAGAGAATCAGATCAGGAGCAAAATGCATTGGAAGCATGTGTCGCAGAATCTCTGGCAAAGTTCAAGCCGACAAAAAAGATGGCAGCGACCATCGACACTGCTGACAAGGCAACCAGTTCAATAGGTTTGGTCGGCGATTACCTGATACTGATGACAGGGATGTACGGTTATGCATTGAACCTTGCGTCAAAAGGAACAGAGATGGCAATGAAACTGCCGTTCATGGCTTATTACGCAAAAAAGAATCCGAAAAAAGCAGCTTACAAGATTCCTACGTGGCTTGCTTTGGAATCACTTCACTTTTTTCCGTTCGTCGGAAAAGTCCTGAACTTCAGGAACAATTACACTAACACTGTTGTCAAGGACATTGAGAATCATGCTGAACAACTTTACAGAAAAAAAGCAGGTCTGATGAGAGAAAGCTGGTCAAAACGGTTGTGGAACAAAGCGAAATCTTATGTCAAGAATCCTCAACAATCGCCAGACCCTCAACCACAACCTGAGCCAGCATTTGTAAACACGGAGGTAAACAAAATGAAAAACATAAATGAAGAAGAAAAGAGAGATGAAGAAAAAAGAAAAGATACAAAAGATTTGATGGAATTGTTAGTCAAGAGATGCAAAGGAGAGTTATCAACAGAAGAAGCCCAGACTTTGGACAGATTAACAAATAAGTACAAGGATGAACTGAACAGTCCAGTCAAGTTCTACAGAGGAGATTTAGTACCTTTGCCTGGCAAAGATCCAGTAGCAAGCATTCCAGAAGAACCTATAGGAATTCCATGTCCATTAGTGGATCCTGAAAACAGACTGAAGGCATACATGAGCAGGGAAGGTTTCACAAAGAGCGCTTATGCAGATTATATGAGCCGGGTAAGAAGCGACGTTCCTAAAGGCTTGGAAAAAGTCTTGAACTGGGGCTATTCCTTATACGCAGGAAAAACATGGTGGAACAACACTGAGAAGTTCTTCGAAAATTCAAAAGAGATAGGAGATGTAGTTGACAAGTTTGCAGAAGAACAAGGCATCCATGAAGCTACATTCGGTAGAGGTTTCGGTGGAAAAGGTCCTATGAACGAGGTAAAAGGCGCTTATGAGTTCGAGATCGCAGGCGACAAGTTCTATGTGATAGAATTCAGGAGCCAGGGATCACAGACTTATTCAAAAGCGCATGACATGAAACCAAAGAAGGATGGAGAACATGTTGTAGCACCGCAAGTGATGGTCGACATCATAGCAGACTACAAGCTTGTGTATGATGTAAGAAAAGGAAAGGTCATAGACTTCCATGAAAAAAAGACAATCAACAAGCACAAGGACTACATCATTGGTTCTAATGCAACAAAACCTGGCAGGGTTTATGATGCAAAACCTAAAGCAGAACCTATGATGGTTCCAGCTCAGAGGTAGAAAAATGAATTGGCTAGACCAAAGAAGAAAAAAGAAACTGATCGACAGGATCAATGCTAGCTATGGCGACCAGGTCGTGCATACTACGCCGATGACAGATCCGGCAAACAGGCTGCGGGAATACTTTGTGAACACTGCGCCAAGATCTGCTTACTCTAACTACATGGGAGGCAGGGGAAATCTTGCGCCAGATTACATGAAGAGATTTGTCAGGGCAGAGCACGAAGCAGGCAACCGAAAGCTTGATGCGATCGTTGACAAGTTTGTCAAGGGGCAGAAGATCTTTAATGCAGTATCAATCATCGACAAGGCAGTTGAGTTCGATATCGCAGGCACAAAAATGTATGTTATCGAGTTCAAGACAACCGGCGATCAGGACTACAGGAATGCACACAACATCAAGGACAAGAAACAGATGACTCCAGCTGTCATGAAAAGGATCTTTGCTGACTACAAGATAATATATGACGCAAAACAGAAGAAAGTGGTAGGCTTCCATGAAGAGAAGAGCTATTCGCGTGGAAGAACCCCTATCATTCCAGGCATCTCGCATGTGAACTAAAGAATTTTATTCTTTTTTAACTTTATTTCTTTATAAACCCCCTTTTTCCAGCACCACAATACTTTTATATTCCACTTATAAATCTAAAAGAAGAGGGGTATGATGGGAAAAATAGTGCAATTATCTCAGGACCTTATAAATAAGATAGCAGCAGGAGAGGTGGTGGAACGCCCGTCTTCTGTTGTGAAAGAACTGGTAGAGAACAGTATAGATTCTGGTGCAAAGAACATCATCATAGAAGTCAAGGAAGGCGGGAAGAGTTATATCAAGGTCTCTGATGATGGTTCTGGCATGTCAAAAGATGATGCCTTGATCGCAATAAACAAGCACAGCACTTCTAAGATAAAGGATGTGGATGATTTATTCAGTATAAGCAGTCTTGGTTTCAGGGGAGAGGCTCTTTCGAGCATATCTTCTGTCAGCAACATGGAGATAACGACAAAGACACAGTTCGATCTTGAAGGTACAGAGATAGAGATAAGCAGTGGAAAGATAAAAAAGATTAAAGAAGTGGGCGCGCCGGTCGGGACCACGATAAAGGTCTATGATTTATTCTTCAATACTCCTGCGAGAAAAAAGCATCTTGGAGACATCAGTGTAGAGTTGAGACACATAACAGACATTCTCATGAAGTATGCGATTGCATATTTTGAAATAGGGTTCAGACTGGTGCATAATGACAAGGAATTGATTCTTGCACCGCCGACTCCTGACAAATTAGGGAACATAGTGAATCTTTTCGGTCGAGACTTTGCAAAATTACTGCTTCCTATTGCAGGAGAAACAGATTCTGTGAATGTCACAGGTTATATTGGAAAGCCTGCCTTGAATCGTGCAGACAAATCGCACATCTTCACTTATGTCAATGGACGTTATATAAGAAACAAGCCATTATTAGATGCGATAGAATCTGCTTACAAGAATCTGTTGAACACTGAACGTCATCCAATCGCCA
>JAHWIA010000039.1 GCA_019322855.1 Candidatus Woesearchaeota archaeon
GTAATCAATATGGCTTTGTCCTGGACTTCCATCTCTATCTCGTCTCCAGGCTTGATATTGTATTTCTTGGTCCAAGAAGTAGGCAGAGAGACTGTCAGAGTCGCAGAACCCTGTTTGACCACCTTTCTTTTCATTATTACCCCCAGTATATTCTATAGGGGTTCTAGTATATAAGTTTTGCTGGAGATATATATCTAAATATATAATAAATCAATAAATTTTGATAGAATTGGATGTGTGCGTCTCCATTCAAGAATCTTTCTGCTTGCATGTCCATTATGAAGTCTTTTATTAGGATCTTTTTCAAGGAAGTCTTTTAAATATCTACTTCTTTTGGTATATTTAGGTTCAACAGTCAATATCTGTTCTATCAATTTGTCAGGCCAGTCTTCTGGTTCAACTTTGAATGGCAATTCCCTGTGAGCTAAGTAATAGCCTACTACCCCAAGACTCCAAATATCTGCTGCAGGTGTTGGAGGCTTCCCTTCCAAAATTTCTGGGGCGGTATAGCTTATTGAACCAAATATTTTTATTTTTTCTCCTATTTTTCTAACGGTGCCAAAATCCCCCAACCGTACAGCCCCTTCTTTTGTGACAATTATATTCGAGGGCTTTACATCCCCATGAGTAAATTTCCTCTCATGAATGAATCCTAATGCTCGACTAATAGGAATAAGAAATGAAAGAGGATTTATTTCTTTTAAGGTCGTGCTATGCAAAATAATATTTTCTAAATTTGTACTTTCTTCGAATTTATATGCAATGTATGCTTGGTTCTCAAAGATGCCTGATTCATAATGTTCAACAATATTAGGGTGCTTTAGTTTGTAGCTAACCGCACATTCTCTATAATACATTTTAGAATTTGAAAGTTCTAATGGAAAAGGTCTGGTTCTTGAATCTTCAGGTTTCAACAAAAGCAATGCGACTTGTTGGTGAGTAGTAACGTCAACAGCAAGAAAACCTCTCTTGTAAAATCCTTCTGGAAGAATATCAAGAAAAATGAATTTGTTTGCAAATCTAAATCTTTTGTTAAGCTCTTCATTATTTTTTTGGATCCATTCTCTATCATTATTTTCCAATAACTGACGAAATCTTTCTAATTGAGTTTTTTCATCAAGTTTATCAAAAGCTTCCCAGTCGAACCCCATATTCTGCTTTATTTATTTTCAATATTTAAAATTGTCTGAATTTACTAAAACTTTATAAATAAAAAACTGTTTTTGCAGTATAGAGATGGGCAAGAAATGCATGATTTGCGGCCAGGAGGCAGTCTATATGATTAAGAATACGAGCGATGCGTACTGTAAGGACTGTGCATCTGACTGTTTCTCTGACTTAAGTTTCCTGCAAAGCGTAGAAGAACAAGCGCAGG
Source organism: Candidatus Woesearchaeota archaeon (assembly GCA_019322855.1). Classification (GTDB taxonomy): domain Archaea; phylum Nanobdellota; class Nanobdellia; order Woesearchaeales; family WJKV01; genus WJKV01. The sequence goes on from JAHWIA010000039.1 coordinate 1,376, forward strand.
AACTTAAAGAATTAGTAAAACAAAAGATAGAAGATTCAGATCTTATCCGGGATGAGTAATTTGTTTGCAATGAACATTTCTCTTTTTATGTCTTTCAAGATGTACTGAAAGTCTTTTCTTTTGATGTCAAATTCGGTTTCTAGATTTTGCATGAAGATGTCTAGTTGTTCATCATTCCTTGTTATTAATTCTATTAAAAAATCATAACCATTGTTGACTTGATAAAGATTATTTACTTCTGGATGTTTGACAAGAAAATCTTGTATCTTGTTCTTGTCTTCTGATTTGACAGCAATGATTATGTTTGTTCTTGTCATGAAACCAAGCTTATCAAAGTTTAGTAAGATCGTGTGTTTGCTTATTATTTTGTCATTATACTTTTGCAGTTTTTCTTGTATCTTCTTCACAGGCATTCGCAATTCTCTTGAAAGTTTTGTTAATTTTTGCCTGTTGTTTTTTCTTAATGAGGCAATCAATTGAAAATCTTTTTGCGAAAGTTCCATTTTTGTTTCACCAATAATATTATTGTTCTAGAAATATTTAGAAATTCTTAATATACGAAATAAGCAAGAATAGATGTATATATTGTAATAATTTTATTTTATTATGAAACGCATGTATTTTTTACAATTCTGGCAATAGTAAATAACCTTGCCTTCTTTGGTTCTTACCCTGCAGTTTGTTCCAGGAACAAGAAATCTGTAGCAGTGCTTGCAGAATCTTTTTTGGAGATTTTTAGGGATTTTTAGATTGGCTTTCATGGCAATCTTTCTTGCCATCTGCACATACCTGTCTGCCTGCTTTGGATCCTGCTTGAATACTGCTTGAGCTTCCTTGAATAGCTTTTTGACCCTTTCAAGGGCTATTGGTTTTACAGATTCGCGCTTCATACTGCCTGTGAGGCTAGAATTCTATTTAAAACTTGATGGTTTCGAAAGGTTTAAATAGGAAATCGCGCCTACAATAGATATACTCAAGTATATATGTTGAGGGGTCTATATGAACAAGCAAATATTCGATATCTTTTTCAGAGAGAAGCCTGCCATGATGCTGGTTAATCTGAAGAATGCAAAAGACACGACTTATGCGTCTTCTCTGGCAAAGTCGGTTGATTGTACGTATAGCCATGTAGTAAAGATCCTTCAAAAGATGCAGGAAGCTGATTTAATCCAGTGGGAAAAACAAGGCCGATTGAAGTTATTGCGGTTAACTAAGAAAGGAAAAGAAGTAGCTGAACACATAGAAGCTGCTAAGAATCTTCTTTGATTATGAAAAATAAATAAAAAAGATAGAATTTATTCTATCAATAGTTCTGCTCTTGCTGGGTCGTATTTCCAGTCTTTTGGCAGTTTGTTTGTCTTTTTGTAGTACTTTGTAAGTCGGTTAATCTTGCTGTCTGTCAACTGCAGTCCTCGCTTTGCAGTATTGTCGTGCTTGTTAGACTGCATGTGCTTTCTGATTGCAATGCTTCTCTTGATCAATGCACTAAGATCTTCTGGAAGTTTCTTCTGCAATTTCTTTTCTTCTAGAATCTTGGTTATTTTCTTTTCTACAATTGCCTTGACATCTGGAATTCCGTAAGAATCTCTTAGTAACAAGCCAATCTGGCTGGTAGACTTGCCTTGTTTTGCCAACTTCACAACCAGCATCTCTACTTCTTTAGGCTTGTGCCTAACCCAAGTAGGTTTCTTTTGTAATGGTTTCTTAGAACCGGCTTTTCCCTTATTTCTACTATACATTCGTGCCATTTTAAACCTCCTGTATAAGCCCGCTTGTGCTTGCTTATCCCTTGGCTGATTTGAAGGGGAGAGGGGCTATATTTAAAGATTTCGGTGGTTTCAGCACGTCTGAATATCGTTGTCTCTTTATAGTGGTGCTTTGTAGAAACCTTTATAAATAACTAATATTTACTACCATAGTTCGATGAACGAAAAGAGAGGTTGTAGCAATAACAGACATATGGAGGAATAATAAAATGATTGTTGAGGCTTCATTTTTAGACAAGTTAAAGCATTTCGGCTTGAATAGTTATCAAGCAAAGTTATGGACAGCATTGCTGTCAAGAGGTGTTGCTACAGCTGGCGAATTGTCAGATATTTCAAACGTACCAAGATCAAGAGCATACGATGTTCTAGAAAGTCTTGAAAAGAAAGGTTTTATCATAATGAAGATCGGCAAGCCGATCAAATACATTGCTGTTCCGCCTGCAGAAGTTGTCAAGAGGGTCCAGAAAAGGATTAAGGTGGATGCTGACAGGGAATCAGAACAGATAGAGAATCTAAAAGCAAGCGAAGTCATGGGCGAGCTTAAGATGCTGCATTCACAAGGCATCGAAAAAGTGGATCCTACTGAAATGACTGCTTCTATCAAAGGAAGAGGAAATTTGTATGATCATTTGACAGACATCTTAGACAGTGCAAAGAAATCTGTTGTTATATGCACTACTGCTGAAGGTCTTGTTAGAAAAGCAGATGCTTTGAAAAGGAGCCTGAAGCAATTGAAGAAGAAAGGTGTCAAGATAAAGATTGCAGCAAAGATGAACGATGCGAGCAAGGCTGCTGCAAAAGAATTGAAAGAGTTTGCTGAGATCAAGAACAGCAATATCGAAGGACGATTCGTAATCGTTGATGGTGAAAGATTAACATTCATGCTTGTTGATGATAAAGAAATCAATGCTGGGTATGACACTGGTGTCACAGTGAACAGCGACTTCTTTGTTAACAGCTTCCAGAAGCTTTTTGATAAGCAATGGAAAGACATGAAAAAATAGGTGGAGAGAATGGGAGATTACTGCGAACAATGCAAGGCTTACAGGATTGTAAAGCACGGTCTTTGTAAGAGATGCAGAATGCTTGGATTTGGACTAGAACAAGCGCAAGTTGCAGAAGCTAGCGCTTGATTAAATTTATTCCTGTCATTTCTTTTGGTTTTTTGATTCCTAACAAGAATAACATAGTGGGTGCTACGTCTGCCAGTTTTCCGTTTCTAAGTTTTAATTGACTCTTATTTTTGTAGTTGTATATTATGAATGGAACCGGATTTGTAGTGTGTGATTTTAATCTTTCTGCTACTAATTGTTCTGCATTGCCATGGTCTGCAGTGATTATCGCTATTCCTTTCAGTTCCCTAACTTTCTGCAGTAGTTTTCCTAAACATCTGTCAATAGTTTCTACTCCTTTGATTGTGGCTTTCAGATCTCCTGTGTGGCCGACCATGTCTGCGTTTGCATAATTCAGGATTATGACATCATACTTATGCATCAATTTTACTGCCTTGTCTGTGATCTTATTTGCGCTCATCGCAGGGCTTAGATCATAGGTGCTTACTTTTGGTGACGGTATGATGATCCTGTCTTCTCCTTTGAACGGATTTTCATTTTGATTGTTGAAGAAGAAAGTTACATGTGCATATTTTTCAGTCTCTGCTATTCTTAACTGTTTAAGATTGTTTTTTGAAATGACTTCTCCAAGGATGTGTTTCACTCTCATTGGTTCGAATGCAATATATGTATTTTTGCAATGCTCTAGTTCTTCATAATAATGAGCAAAAGCCACATAAGTTATGTCTAACTTTTTTCTCTTGAAGAATGAGAATCTTTTGTCTACGAAAGCGTGCGTCAATTGCCTTGCCCTGTCCAATCTGTAATTGAAGAAAATAACACTGTCCTTGTCTTTCATTCCCTCGAAGTCTCCAATGATTGTGGGCGAGATGAATTCGTCTGTCTCTTTGTTCTCATAAGCCATGTGAATTGCTTCCTCTACTGTGTTCGCTTTCCTTCCTTTTGCTTCTACAAGACAGTCATATGATTTTTTGTCTCTTTTCCATCTCTTGTCCCTGTCCATTGCAAAGTATCTTCCTTGGATTGTGACTATTTTAGTTCTCTGTTCCATCTTTAGCTTTTTTATCTCTGCTTTCAATTCCCTGATGTATTTTAGAACTGATTTCGGCGGACTGTCCCTTCCGTCTGCAAAGATGTGGATGTTTATGTCTTGGATATTATACATCCTTGCCATCTTGATTAAAGCGTAGAGATGCGTGTTCATTGCGTGCACGCCTTGGTCGTGAAGAACACCCATCAGATGTAGTGTGCTATTATTGTTTTGACAGTTGACCATTGCTTTTAGTAGAGCTGGATTCCTGAAGAAAACTTTCCTGTTGATTGCTTTATTTATCCTAAGGATCATCTCTTCCATTACCCTGCCTGCTCCAAGGTTTATGTGGCCTACTTCACTGTTTCCAATCATCCGTTCTGGGATTCCTACTGCTTCACCGCTAGCTTTCAGTCTGCTGTGCGGGCATTCTTCTAATAATATGTCATATACAGGAGTATCTGCTTGTAAAATGGCGTTACCTTGTCTTTCTTTTCTCAATCCCCACCCATCGAGAATAATTAATATTATCGGTCTTTTCATTTTATAGTTTCTTCAGATTCTTTCCTGCGTATCTTGCCTTTCTTCCTAATCTTTCTTCAATCCTTAATAATTGATTGTACTTTGCAGTCCGTTCTCCCCTGCAAGGCGCTCCTGCTTTTATCTGTCCGCAGTTCAATGCAACTGCAAGGTCTGAGATGAAATGATCCTCTGTCTCTCCGCTTCTATGACTGACCATTACCTTCCATCTATTCTTTTTGGCAAGTTTTGCACTGTCAATCGCTTCTGTTAGAGTTCCTATTTGATTAACTTTCAATAAAAGTGCATTGCAAGACTTGTTTTCTATTGCTGTTTTTATTCTTTTTTCATTTGTGACTGTCAGATCATCTCCCACGACCTGCAGATTCCTTAGTTTCTTGTTTCTATTTCTTCTTATTTCGTACATAAAGTCAGAGAAAGCTTCGAAATCATCTTCTGCAAATGGATCCTCTATTGAGATGATAGGGTAGTGTCTTACTAGATCCTTGTATAATTCGATCATTTCATTGGTGTCTAGATATTTTTTATCGACAAAATAACGTTTTCTGTTATGGAAGGAAGTCGCTGCAACATCAATGGCAAGTTTTATTTTCTTTTTATAGCCTAACCTGTCAACTGCTCTCATTATCAGTCTTAGAGGTTCTTCAACCTTTTTTATGTCTGGTGCAAAACCTCCTTCATCTCCAACATTAGTCTGTGCTTTTCCATACTTTTGCGCAATAACTTTCTTTAGAGTATGGTAAACTTCTGATCCTATCTGCAAACTTTCTGCGAACGTCTTTCCTAATGGCGCAATCATGTATTCCTGGAATGCTAGATGCGTGCCTGCGTGCTTCCCGCCATTTATGATGTTCATGAATGGTATTGGCAGTAAACAAGGTGATTTGTTCTTTACAAGATGTTTTCCAATGTATTCATACATTGGTTGTTTCTTTGTTTTGCTTGCTAGTCTTGCTGCTGCTAAACTTACTGCGAGCATTGCATTCGCACCTAACTTCTTCTTGTTTATTGTTCTGTCCAGTTCTATCAATGTGTTGTCAATCAATCTTTGTTTTGTGCAATCAAGTCCTACAATCTTTTTCGCGATCTTTGTATTGGCATTAGAAACAGCCTTCTGAACACCCAAGCTGTGATAACGTTTTCCTCCATCTCGTAATTCCAGAGCTTCATGCACACCAGTACTCGCACCACTAGGCACCATCTCCCGCGCCCTTTTAGTTTTTGTGTATAGTTCTGCCTCAACAGTCGGATTACCCCTGCTATCAAGAATCTCCCGTGCCCACACCTTTGTAATGCGCATATTTAACCTCTTTTTTGTCACATAGGTATCATTCTG
>JAHWIA010000040.1 GCA_019322855.1 Candidatus Woesearchaeota archaeon
ATTCCGTTCAAACCAGTTCCACAGGCCAGTTCTACAACATTCATTCCATTCTTGAGATGCGGTGTTAGTCTTCTCTCAACCTTCCAAGGTGTACAATATCCCCAACGACATGCATCTCTGTCATAAGTAGGAGCCCATTCATCATACTGTTCTTTGAGTTCTCTTAGTGCTTCTGGATCTGTCATTTTCTATCGGTAATTTATACTGTATATAAATTATTTTTCGTCCAAAGTTGGTGATTAAAATTTACAAATATGGACACGACATACATAAGGAATAAAAATAGTATGGTCTCAGGATTAGATATGGGGGTTGTAAGGGTGGAAATGCAGCTTCCGAGCCGCTTTTTCTTCTTGCACACTCACCATAAAAATATACAACAGAAAGGAGGTGTTGAGAATTGTAAACGTGAAAATAATAGCGAGTTCAGTCCCGGCAATTGCAATGCTTGTCGGCGGCGCAGGATTTTTGCTTCATGTCCAAGGATGGTATTATTTCTTTGGTGCAGGAGCAGCATTGCAAACATTATGGCTCTTACTAAGGGTCTAACTCCACAAATATCATCACCTCCCTTGAAAGAGGGAGGTGCCATCATATTCACCAAAACCTTTATAAATAGAACACGACCTCTACCATGTGTTCAGAGGGATTACATCTGACCCGTTCGTACTATCCAACATGGATAGGAGGCAGTTATACTAAACAGCAACTAAGTATCATATTAATATTTGCAGTTTAGTATTACGAAACCGCAACTAATTGAAAATAATGTTGCGGGTGAGTAAATAATATGGCAATCGACAAAGCAAGTATTAGCAAAGCTTTGAAGCAAGCTAAAGAAAAGACAAAGAGCAGAAAATTCGCACAGACAGTAGAGTTAATAGTAAATCTAAATCTGAACATCAAGACAAACAAGGTTGATTTCTTTGTAGACTTGCATTATGAAAAAGGAAAAAAGATTTCAGTATGCGCTTTAGTAGGTCCTGAACTGCAGGACAATGCAAAGGCAAACTGCGACCACTTTGTTCCTGCTACTGATTTTCCAAAATATCAGAAAGATAAGAAGTTGACAAAGAAGTTAGCAAAGCAGTATGACATGTTCATTGCGCAGGCAAACATAATGCCTAAGATTGCAGCTGCATTCGGCCGTTACTTTGGTCCTTTGAACAAGATGCCTAATCCAAAGGCAGGCTGTGTTGTTCCGCCTAATGCAAATCTTGCACCTTTGGTAGAAAGACTGCATAAGAAAGTAAGAGTAAAGGCAATAAGAAATCCTGTGATACAAGTAGGCGTTGCAAATGAAAAGATGGAAGATGAAAAGATCATAGATAATATTCAGACAGTTTACAAAGCATTGTTGGCGAACCTGCCGGCTGCTGAAAATAATGTTAAGGGTGCATTTGTGAAGTTGACAATGGGTCCGGCGGTAAAGATAGAATGAAACCAGCAGATTGGAAGAAGCGGTTAGTACAGGAGTACGAGAAACTGATCAAGGAATATCCAGTCATCGGTGTAGTTGATTTCACGTCATTGCCGGTTCCTCAGCTGAACAGTATGAAAGCAAAATTAAGAGACACAATCGTCTTGAAAGGCGGAAGAAAGAAACTGTTCGCACTCGCATTAAAGAACGCATCAAAAGACAAGCCAGGCGTTGAAAAATTAGAAGAGTTCATGCAAGACGGCTTGCCAGCATTGATATTCACAAAAGAGAATCCGTTCTCTATCTACAACACACTGCAGAAGAGCAAGACGAGCGCGCCTGCAAAAGCAGGACAGAAAGCGCCGAAAGACATCATTGTTCCTGCAGGACCTACTGGATTCACACCAGGACCTATCATTGGAGAGCTGGGTGCTGCAAACATCAAGGCAGGTATCGAGGGCGGAAAAGTTGTCATCAAGGAAGACAGTCTTGCCTGCAAGGAAGGAACAGTGATCGATACCACGATGGCGGGATTGTTGACAAGGCTTGGAATTGAACCTATGGAGATAGGCTTGAACATTGTCGCTCTATTTGAAAAGGGCGAGATCTTCCAGAAGTCAGTGCTTGCTATCGATGAACAGGAATACATCGACAACATAGGAACTGCAAGCAGATGGGCATTCAACTTGGCAATGAATGCAGGAATACTGACAAAGGAAACTTCAGAACTGATGATCATTAAAGCTTTCAATGATGCAAAGGCATTGGCTATTGAACAAAGTATAATGGCAGATGCAGTTGTTGAGCAGGTTTTAGCAAAGGCTGAAGCTCAAAGCAAGAGCGTTAAATCAGCTGCACAATTATAGATTGGTTGTAATTTATATTCACAATCAAGGAGGAAGTAAAAAATGGAATATATATACGCTGCGATGTTGATCCACAAGGCTGGAAAGACAATTGACGAAGCTACTTTAAAAAAGGTGTTAGAGGCTGCTGGCGTTGCTGTCGATGACGCACGCATAAAAGCAACTGTCGCTGCATTACAAGGAGTTAACATTGACGAAGCTATTGAGAAAGCTGCTGTAGCCGCTCCGGTCGCTGCTGCTGCACCTGCTGCAGGAGGAGCACCAGAAGCAAAGGCAGAGAAGAAAGAAGAGAAGAAGAAAGAAGAAGGCAAGAGCAAGGAAGAAGCAGCTGCAGGACTAGGATCATTATTCGGTTAAATTTTTTATTTTTTTGTTTTTATGTTTTATTTTTTTGAAAAACAACAAGACGACTTATCAGTGTTACAAGATGGACATGCCAACGGAACAGAATCCGGAATTAGAAAAGTGTGAAGCTGAAATCGCTCAGCTCAAAGAGAACTACAACCTGCTCTACAAGGAAAAGGAAGAGTGGGCAAAGAGAAAGAGCGAGATTTCTACTCAGATTGTTGAATTGATAAGAGAAGTCAAGCGATTCAAGCAGAGCAGGAATAGTTTTAATTCTCATATCAAGGAACTGAAGAAGGAAAGGGACGAGTTCAATGGAAAAATAAAGCAGAGCCTTGATATTGTTGCAGTCCTGAAGAAACAGGCAAGAGAGATGCAGAAGAAATCTGGTATAAAAGAGGATCCTATGAAGATCAAGGAACATCTTGACGCATTGAACCTAAGACTGGAGACAGAGGCGCTTACGTTTACAAAAGAGAAGCAATTGATGAAACAGATCAAGGAAGCGCAGAAAGGCTACGAAAAAGTCAAGGAGATCGCGCAGATCTTCGAGAAGATAGATGAGCAGAAGCAGAACATCAAGAAGATCCGGCAGGAAGCAAAGGAAATACACAACAAGATACAGCAGATAGCAAAGAAGAGCGAGGAGCGCCACCAGAAATTGCTGGAGACAAGCAAGAAAGTTGACGCTTTGAAAGAAAAAGAAGAAGCTGCGAGCAAGAAGTTCCAGGAAAAGAAGAATGAATGTGCAAAATTAGAAGGGGTCTTGAAGGATGACTTGCAGAAAACCTCTGATATCAAGAAAAAAGAAAAGAAAAAGAGAGACAAGATAAAGAAGAAAGAGAAAGAAAAAGTAGAGAAAAAGATACAGGACAAGACAAAACAGGTCGAAGAAAAGATAAAGAAGAAAAAGAAGCTGACAACAGAAGACCTATTAGTTCTACAAGCCAAGAAGTAATTTAAACCTTTTTAAATAGATTCGTAAACAATATAAATTCACTGAATTCTTAACCTTCCAGGAGGGAGATCAAAATATCAATCGACGTTAAATGCTTGACAGTTATAGGTGCTAGTTATAATAATTCTGGATTAAAGTATGACAAGAAAAAGAAAGAATGGGTAAGAGTAGATGTAAACAAGAAGATAGATGATGCTTTTATCAGACATAGGGATAAATTGCTGAGAGAGGTTCCAGAACACACCATACTTAGAGATGATGATGAATTTAGAAACAGGCTAAAGCATCATATTTATGTTGCAGGTTTTCCTGCTTCTGCATTCACTTTGATGAATGTATGCAAAGCAGCACACATTCCTTTTGCACCTTTGGTCAGCAATGATGATGGAAGATTGATCTGTGATGAGTTCAACAGGATATACAATCCACAAACTAGATTCAATACAAAAATAGCATTTGTTCATGAGGGCGAACCTGATGAATGGAAGATGAGCGGCACTCTCGGTAAAGGTCATGAAGCCTGGATGAGAGAATTTCCAGAATTGGACCCGCACACGCTACTATATTTGCTTAATGGAGACACACCTTTGCTCACGAGACTTGACGATACAGTGACTGATCCTGATCTTGAAAAATATAAAGCCATCATGGAATTCAACTGCAGGGAAACTATTTTTGGGGTTGATTTCGAACAGCACGAAGATTGCGGTTGGTGGCATAGAAGGTATCATGCAATCGATACTGTAAGAAGATTGTTCTACAAGGAAGGCAACGGTATCATGATTGATTATCCAGTAGCACGTCTTTTCTTGGATCCTGGTTATGAAGCTAGGAAGTCTTCTGAAAAGAATAATGAGAAGGTTGTAAAGCAATTAGTCAATGACCTTATGATAAAAGATGGCGGGTGGAAGAAAGGACTACGTCTTTTGATAAAACATTTTGGCACTCTTCTTTCTGTAGGGGCAAGGCACACCCTGAAGAATTACATTGTTCCAGAAACCATCAGGGAAAGGCACATCTTCAAGCACAGGATACCGTTTGAGACATGGGAAGATTTTGCAGGTTTCGTAATGAAGGGTCCTGTGAAGATAAAGCCTCATTCAGACGTGACCAAACTTATAGACATTGATTCTTACGAGGACTGGGACATGGTTTGCGGTCTTTTTGAATTGGCAGAAAAATTCGGCTACAAGAAATCAGATGTTTATCCTTACTGGGATGAATTGCAGGAGTTCGCTCCAGCAGTTCCTAGTTTAATTGAAAGAGGAGTGAAGATGGCAGATCTCAATCATATAAGATACTTGTTCTCATTGCATCCTAATCTGGACGGCAAATTTCCATACGATGAAAAAGGAAATTATAAGTCAAAGATCTGGTCAGAAGAACAGATAAGAAAAGGAATAGAACATCTTGCAAGAATGAATGCAGAATACAGGGCGAGGAAAGAAGCTGCAGTGTCTGAAAAAAAAGCAATCCCTATTGGGTTAGGTCTTGTTGGGATTAAAAGTTAGAAAAAATTTATTTCTTAAATTCTGTATAACCGCATTTTCCGCAGTATACTCTGTCCTTGTGCTGTGCCAGGAATACTCCAGGTCCGCACTTTGGGCATGACTGTCTTTTTCTTTCCACTTTGTCACCTTTGACTTCGTAGACAGTTGATACGCGAGCTTTAACTTGTTTTGCCATATTAATCATTCCTTCTTCTCTTCTGGTTTAGCTTCAGCAGGTTTCTCAGCCGGAGATTCTGCCTTAGGTTCTTCTTTTTTCTCTTCAGGTTTAGCTTCTGCTTTTGGCTCTTCTTTCTTTTCTTCAGCCGGTGCTGCAGGCGCAGCTTCTGCTGGTTTTTCTTCCTTTTTCTCTTCTTTCTTTGCGTTTCTCTTCAAAGCAGGCTTTCCTTCCATCTTTTTCATGTCTGCTTCGTTCTTGTAAACATGAGCTTTAACGACTGCCAGGCTCTTGCCGAATGCAGTATTGACTTTGTTGACAACAACAAGTTCTTCTTTTGCCTTCAGCTTTGTGGCCAGCTGATTCTTTAACTGCGCCCTGCTCGGTGTCGCGCCTTCAAACTCAACTTTAGCAACAATATTTTCCCTGTTCAATAATTCTGCTGGTTTTCTTTCAATTATGTCCATTTTTATCTTACCTTTATTGCGTATTCACCAGGCATTGTTGCCCCTATCTTTTTTGCGATCTCTGACTTTTCAGGATCTAGGATCACGATTCTTCCTCTCCAGGTTGTTGTGAACTGGTTTCGTTTGCAAGCAGGACACACGTCTCCGGTCACGAACATCTTGCAGTTTTTGCATACTTTCTTTGCCATTTTTTCTCAGATTATTTTTTCTTTGCTTCTTTTTTAGCTTCTTTTTTTGGTTCTTTTGCAGGTCCGGTCTTGAAATCTTCTGTGATCCATTCGAACTTTCCAAGTCCCTGCTGTCTCATTGTCACACCGATCTTAGGGTTTGATATGTCCTTGAATGAGACTGCGATGATTCTTGCCCTGCATTCATCACCAACTTTCAAGGTTCTGTGGGAATCTCTTCCTGTAAGAACTTTTTCTTTTGAAAATGAAACAAAATCATCCATTGTCTGTGAGATGTGTATCATACCGTCCATAGGCCCCATGTTGATGAACGCGCCGAAGTCTGCCATATCCTTGATTCTTCCGTGTACGACTTCCTGCAGTTCAGGTTTGAATGCCAGCAAGACGAACTTTGTCTTGTAATATGGCGCGCCGTCTCCAGGAACAATGACGCCTTCGCCGATAGACAATACCTTGCTCACGTCGATGACATTGCCGAAATCCCGAGAGATGTATCCTTCGAACTTCTCCCGCAATTGTGTGAGTACTGCCTGATCCAGCTCCTTGGTCATGAGAGCAGGAGGCACTCGTATATGGTCTTCGATTTCAACCTTGTAAAACATTTTGATTCCTTATTCTATTTTTATGTATTTTTTTTGTCTTAATATCAAAATTTGAACTTGATTCGTCCTCAAAAGCCGTTTTAAGCCTTGATCTTGGGTTGCAACGGCAAATCCTCCCCTTTTCGCGATTTTCAAGATAAGTTCGTCCACATTTTTAAAGCTTGTTGTTTTACTGCTTAGTATGCGGATATTGAACTTATTTATAAATTGTATTGCTAATTTTGCAGCTTCCCTGTGTCTTTTTTTCTGCTCTTTATCCCTTGATATTTTCCTTAACTCTGACAAAGTCTCGTCGACAATGTAAAGTTTCGCTTTTGGCACAGCCTCTTTGATCTGCGAAAAAACATCGATCTTAAGCGTGCCAGGAATGAGCAAAAAGTTGGTGTCAAGGATTATTTTCATTTATAAGGAAGTGACTGGTTCTATATATAAAGATTATGCTATATTCTACCTATATAGCAAGTTTTAAATAATCCCCTGTCTAT
>JAHWIA010000041.1 GCA_019322855.1 Candidatus Woesearchaeota archaeon
CTTATGACAGAGATGCATGTCATTGGGGATATTGTACACCTTGGAAGGTTGAGGGAAGACTAACACCGCATCTCAAGAATGGAATGAATGTTGTAGAACTGGCCTGTGGAACTGGTTTGAACGGAATTCGCTATCAATATTTAGATTTAAATTTAGTTGGTGTTGATGTTTCTGCTAAAATGCTAGAGAAAGCCAGCAAGAGTTGTGGTTATCTCGCCGTCCAGGCAGACATGGGCAGGACGCCTTTCAAGGACAGTTCTTTCGATGCTTCGCTCTGCACAACAGCTCTGGAACATTTTCCAGACATCCGTCCTTATCTTCTAGAGATGAAACGGATTGTAAAACCTAACGGAATCATTGCGTTCACTGTTGCACACAGCCAGATAAGAGGGCTCAACAGAGTACCAAGAAAAGAATTAGTACAAATACTAGCAGATTGCAAAATCAAAGAAATAGAAATACTCAAGATCTTTTCCCATTTTGATCAAGGCGAGGACTCTATTTACTTCTGGTCAACAATCGGAAATAATACAAAATAATCAACCAATCAAGAACTCTAGACTTTCCTGTTTTATCCTCTCTTTGATCTGTTTGTGATTTGCAGCATCTGCGATCTTGAGCAGTCTTCTTTTCTTTTTCCAGAAGGCAAAGTCTATGCTGTAGCTCGCCATCAGCCCTGCAGAACATGGTGCTGCGAAAAAAGATCCGATTATAGCCAATGTTGACAGCCCAGGGTTATGTGTATAATCTGCAGCTGAAAAGGAAAGTACTATCGGTGCTGCTGCTCCAAGAACAGATGCAGCATATGTAACAGCAAGATCTGTTCTTGTCAATGAATACTGTTCGAATCTTCTTTGAATCTTGTATAAAGTATTGCATAGCCCCATAATAATATTTATAATAAAGAAATTAATAAAACTTGCCCAATCTATATACTTAATATTCTGCCCTATAATCTATACTGGTTAGTATCATAAGATGTCCTGCTATATTCTTTATTTATGGGATTAGAAACTATTATCAATGGAAATGGAACAGCAGCTCTAAGGCTGCCGCAAGGTTCGCTGACAGCTGCAGGAGAGAAAGTAGGCGGAGCGATCGGCTCTGGCCTGGAGACTTTGGCAAGAGCAGGCTATCATGGACTGCATGCTGCAAATCCGTTCAGGGACGCTTCTAATTTTCTTAAGGCAGGCTATCACCTATTAAAGGATGAGAAGAGTCTAAAAGAATATTTTAGTGAAGCGAAAAAAGGCAAGTTTTTAGGAAAGGGAAATCTCAGCACTGTTGCTTTCTACGGAGGTTTAGTCGCATCTGGATTATATCTTCCATTATTAGTCACAAGAGCTGCCATCGGCGCAGGAGGTTATGTTGGAAAAAGCATGCTGACAACAGATTATGTAAAGAATAAGGTTGTAGGTTTCTTGGACAGGAACAAGAAATACATCAGCAGGTTAGGTTCTATTCTGGGTTTGAACAGGGGTAATACAGAACGTGCTCTTTCAAAACGCAACATGGAGAAATTATTTGCAATAATAAAAGACGATAAATTATACAGGCAGAAGATCGCGCCGTATGTGATGGATGCTGCAATCGGACTGAAAGGTTATGCAAGCCTTGTCGGTGCGAAATGGTTCAGCGGAACCATAGGAAAAGGTGCAGAGAAGCTTGCAAAGAACACAAAGTACAAGTCATTAAGATTCCTTGCGAACAAGGTCGCAGGAGTAGGTAATTTTGGAAAGAACGCGAGCGGCGACTTGTTGAGCTTGCTTGTAGCGATACAAGGAGGAACTCATTTTGCAGCGCACGGACCAGACGGTTTCATGGACGATCTTAAGCAAAAATATCACTATGTGAAAGATGGGAAATTTATAGACGATGCAAAGAACTATGTCGCAGGCCTTTTCGGTTTTGAAAAAAGAGGGCCAGAACATTTCAGAGAGTACAGGTTTGTTCCTCCAAGAGATGACGACAGCGACAGACCAGACAGGCACGAACCAGAAAGACCATACGAAGAACGACCGTCAGAACCAGAAAGGCATGGACCAGAGGAAAGACCAGCAGAGCCTGAAAGGCCAGAACCTGAAAGAAGACCATCAAGACCTGATCCATTTCCATTCCCAGAGTTTCCAGAGTTCCCTGAGTTTGACAAGCCAGAGCCTGAAAGGCATCATGAAAGAGAGCACGGACGTGAATATAGGAGGCACGATCCTATCCCTCCTGAAGAAAGGATGAAGGACATCAATAATCATCCTGCTGACACGCCATTGCCTGATAACCACACTCCGCAAGAAAAGTATGCAGTTGTTGTCGCGGGCTTTGACGCAGAGCACAAGTACAGCACCATCTTTGGTGGATACGGGCCATTGACTAGAGAACGTTTCTTGATAGAACAAGTGAGAATCTATAATCAATTATTGGAACAGGGGTTCAAGAAAGAAAACATCTATGTCTTGATTCCTGACGGACTTGATCCTAAGAATCCTACAAGCCATTATCCAGAAGGATTTGAAAATCTAAGAGAAGCTTACAGGGATTACAGCTACAGCCATGATGCAACAGAAGCAAATCTTGAAAGGATATTGAGGCACATGGGAAAGAAAGTCGACAGCAATGATACTTTTGTATTATACTTGTCAACGCACGGCAACCTGCATAGGGATTACAGCTATAACGGCGACGGAGATTTCACAACAAGAGAGAACAGTTTCGCAGCATTGGACAATGGAAAAGACAAGCTGCACGACTGGGAACTGAGGAATTATGCAAAAGGCATCAATGGCGGAAGAGAAGTCTACATAATCAATGCGTGCCACAGCGGACATTTTGCAAAGACAATGGGTGTCGGAAGAGACATAGCATTCGCAGCATCTATGATGCATCAGCCAGGCGTCCTCGATGACAAAGGTTACTCGTATGCAACATTCCTCCTTGATGCATTGAAAAGCAAAGGAGGATTGAATAGTAACACAAAAGTCAAGACATTGTTCGAGAGCCTGCAGGAAGGTATGAGAAAGTTCAAGCATCACTACAGATACTGTTCCCCTGGAAGGGCACAGACTCCTTGCTTTGGAACAGGCGATGACGCGAGAAGATTCGACTGGTACAGGGTGCCTGCAAGAGGAGCGGCACCACCGTCACCATCCCCTGCACCAGCAGTAGTGCCTGCTTATGCACGGGCTGCTTAAGATCATAAAAAAAGAGTGATGAAAAACTAGAAGGAGGCAAATAAAAATGAATTTAAAACATGATAGCGAGTGGTATGCTCCAGAAAAAAGTGTTAGAAGAGCTTTTTACGCTATGACTGGTTTTGTAGGGGCAATGCTCTTAGTGGCTGCTGCTTCAACTGTAAAAGTGTACGATCTCTATTCTGATTTCAGGGCTAACATTAGAAATCAAGAAAGGGTAAAAGAACTTTACAAAGAAGCATCTTTGTTGGCAGATCTTAATAAGGACAGCGTCACCACAAAGGATGAATGGAAAGCTCTTTTCAAGAAGCACGGACTGCACTTTGATGAAGAACATCCTGATTTCTCAAAGACAAATCTGGAGAAGATAACTGGAAATGAAGATACTGAATGATTGATTTATTTCCTTTTTCTCTTTATATTTTTCCTTTTCTTTTTAAACCACTACAGAAAAGTTTAAATAATGAATTCTACTCTTGAGTGTTAAAAATATCAGGGGTGTCTGAATTTAAAAGAGTTGTATGGTTTAGGAAGATTGACGCAGATGATCTAGTTCTTGTTGGAAAAAAAGCATATGACCTGAATGCACTATATAGTTCTGGATTCGAGGTGCCTCCTAGTTTTGTGGTCACGACCAGGGCCTATAAGGATTTTATAAAGGGTTTCGAAGGCAGATTAGACCATTATCTGAGCAGGATTGATATAAATCACAAGCAGAAAGTACGGGAAGTTGCCACAAAGATCCAAAAATTGATCTTGAGCTCTTACATGCCCCAGTTGCTTGAGCAGGAAATACTTGACGCTTACGACAGCATGAATGTTGATGTTGGATACAGCAGGACATTGAAGGCATTTGATTTCCTAAAGAGCGGAGACAAAGGCGTTGTTGCTGTGAGAACTTCGCCTGTTGCAAAAGAACCTATCTCTGTGAAAGACATGGAGTTCATCTCATTCTTGAACATACAGGGTGTTGTGCAATTATTGAGGGCAATAAAAGCATGCTGGGCAAGCCTATTCTCTACTGACAATATCATGTATAGGGAAAAGAACAATCTCAGCCACAAAGACATTTCAGCAGCTGTCATCATCCAGAAGATGGTGAAGAGCGAAAAGAGCGGAATCATGCTCACTTCTAATCCTAACGGCAATGACAAGGAAGCAATAATTGATATCTGTTGGGGTTTGGGAAAGACTTTGAAGGAAGTTACTCCTGACTGTTACTTTGTTGATAAAAAACAAAATGTTGTCTTGAATGAAGAGACAAATAGACAGGCATGGGGTTATTTCGGAGGAGTGCAGGGAAGGATAGAAAAACAAGACCTGCCTGACAGATTGTTAAGAGCTGCAAAATTAGAACCTGCAGAAATTATCAAGCTTTCCAATATTGCAAAGACTATCGAGGAAAAATATGACGATCCTTATGAAGTAGAATTTACATTTGACAAGGAAAAGATGTGGATCATCGGCATGAAACCTATGCATGCAAAAAAGATAGAGAAAGTTCCAGAATCTATGCTTATTAAAGAAAAAGAAGAAGGGACAGATCCTGAGCTTGAGGAAGAAGCTAAACAGATGGAAGAGGTTCTTAACAATATCTTCAAATCTCCCCCTATAACAAAACCAGTCAAGAGGGAGGAGACAAAAGTCATAGAATCTATAGTGCCTGATAAACCAGAAACACATCCTCAAGTCACTGTCACACAGACTGTTGAAGAACAGGAAGAAAAAGAGCCAGAAGAAAAACTAGATACTCAAACAGAACAAGTGCAAGAACCTGTTGAAGAAAAAGAACAGGAATCAGAAGGAGATTACATTGAAATTCCTATTCCTAAAGAAGAACCTGTTGAAGAGAAAGAGCAGGAGACGATTGTTGAACAGATGACAGAGCCTGAATTAAGTTATGATCAACAGCAAAGATTGATAGAAGAGATAAAACAAAAGTATTCTCCTGTTGAAGAGGAACCAGAGATAGAATATGAAGTGGCAACAGAACCAGAACTGGTCATGCCGAATGCAGCAGTTGTCGCGAAATCAAAGCAGGACATAATAAGCAAATTAAAAGAAATTCACGCTCCTATGGAAGAAACAAATCCACAACCAGAAAAAAAGGTTGAGGAGGAATCTAGAAATGAAGAGCCGATGCAGCAAGCAGAGGCAGAACAAATAGAAGAACCACAACAAGAACAAAGAGAAGAAACTGCAGAAGAACAAGAGACAACACCGAATGAACAAGTGATGGAAGAAGTGCAGAAAGAAGAGCCTATAGAACAGAGTGCAACGCCTGATGAAAACATGATGGCAGATGTACCTGAAGAACCTGCACCAGAACCAACAACAGAACCACAGCAAGAAGAAGTTCCAGAAGAACTTCCTAAACCAGAGTTCAGAGAGGAACAAGAAGAACCGCAGCCTGCGCCTGAACCAATGCCAGGGCCTGTTGAGGATGTTGCAGAAGAGCATAGAGAAGAACCTGCACCAGAACCAACACCTGAACCTGAGCAACAATCAGAGCCAGAAGAAGAGGTTGCAGAAGAACCACAGGAACAACCAGCAGAAGAAGGAATGACAGAGTTCGAATCAAGGCTGAACTTGATAACAGAGAGATACATACAGACATATCCTCACATGAGGAGTGTGTTCAATGAATACAAAGAAAGAGTCAAGGGCCTTTACAAAGAACTTCATTGATGACTAGATTTTTCCAAAACCAGAATCTGTTTTGACAGAGACTTATGTAGATAGAATTGAAATTTTTCTTTTATTTTAAAATTTCTTATGAAACTGCTGTCCACAGAATCAGGGATAATGACAATACATCTCCTGCCTTCTTCTATAAGATTGTATAAAACACCGATGAAATCAGAATATAATTTGTGCAGTTCCTTGCTGTGAAGTTTGCTCGCTCTTCCATAAGGCATGTCTGTGACAATCGTCATATTCTTATCGAGTTTGCCTGACATCTTTGTTGCATCCTTCAATTCGAGCTTGAAATTCTTTATCCTGTAATGCTCGATATTGATCTTTGCCTTCACCAGCATTATCTGATCGAGGTCATAACCTATTGTGTCAAAACCCATCAATCCAGCCTCTATCATGATGCCTCCTGTTCCGCAGAAAGGATCGATTATTGTGCCGTACTTCAATCCAGTTAGATTTATACAAGCCCGCGCAAGTTTAGGATTGATAGAAGAAGGATGCAGTTCAGGCCTTAGGTGCGGTTTTCTTTTGACATATGTCTTGTCAGTGTCAAACAGGAATTTTGTCACGAAAACATCGTCATCAATGTGCAGGACATTGATCTCTGTCTTGCTTTTTCTCATTTTGACTTTAGGATTTTCAACTGCCTCCCAGACAATTGCTGCGCATTCTTTTTCTAATTCTTCTGGATTTTCTACATTATGAGCTCGGATGCAGAAGTCTTTCTTGTACACTGATTTCCAGTCGAAATTCTTGAAACTTTCCAATAATTTTTTCTTGTCTGTCTTGAACAATACTTGATGGATGCTGTGCGTGAATGCAAGACGCATTGACAAAAGTTCTATGTCTTTTTCATCCATTTCTTCTGTCTCAACTATAAGAAATCTTCCGAACAGGCTGCTATCTTTGGCATTGACCTGCGCAAGAACCTCGCTGATTGGCAATTCTTTCATCTCCCCTGACAATACAAATAACAGTTCCATACTATAGACTGATAAAGAGTCAT
>JAHWIA010000042.1 GCA_019322855.1 Candidatus Woesearchaeota archaeon
CCTCTTCCTTTACCCCTCTTCTCTTCTTTAGTTCTGCATGTTTGAGTTCAGGGACCTCTCCGTCATACACAAACGCCATCTTCATGCCCAAGGACATGAATTTCGTGGTCCTGTTGAATAATCCTGTCAGATGGGATGTAACTCTGCCCTTGCTGTCCATCAACGGCGTGCCGTCTGCCTGCCTTATGGTTGTCAAGAATTGGTATAGAATATTATGAGCATCGACCATTAATTTCTTATTCTTTAGCTCTGCAAATTCTATTGCATGAGAAATCAATAGATCTGTTATTGCGCACCCCATTTTTTTATTCGAGTTTTTTTACAATCAATTGTTTGAACTCTTTGCCTACCATCTCCATTGCCTTTTTTGTGATTTCTCCTGGCGTTAGGTATAAAGTAGGCATATTTCTTGATTGGCCTTTGATATAGGCTGTACTTAGATCACCATCATTACTCCTTTTTTTACTTTTCGCTTTTGCAAAATATTCTACCTCTCCTATGATAGAAGGCACCAAAAGCTTCAGTTCAATCTCTTTGTTCTTTCTTATGATGTCAAAATCCAGTATCTTGATTTTCTTTTCATCGCAGAACGCTTTAATCTTGCTGAAGAATTCGTCATCAATATCTTCAATATTTGTCTTGAACTCTTCTATCTCTTTTTGTTTCTCAGGCACCTGTTTAGCAGGCTTTTCTTTTTTGACTGTTGCCTTCTTTGGTTTTGCTTTAGGCTTGGCTTTTGCCTTTGGTTTAGATTTTTCCTCAACCTCAACAGCAGCAGGTTGCGGTTCTGGTTTGGGTTCAGGAACAGGCTCTGGTTTGACAGTAACCTGGGCAGGTTCTGGAACAGCTTGTGCAGCTGGCTGTGGCGCTGGCTGCGGAGCAGGTTGCACTATTGGTTTTTGTTGAACTACAGGTTGTTCTGCAGGTTTCTGTTCTGCCATTATGATTTCTTTTATCAAGGCTATTGCTTCCTGATCAGGTACAAGGAAGTATTTCCAGAATAATTCTGTCTTGTTGACTTTCAAAGGAATTGCAAAATCCTTGATATTCCTCATTGCAACCTGAAACAAGGGATTAAGTTCCTTATCCCTCAAAATTTTATGTTCTTTTAGATAATCATGAGCTCGTCTGTCTTTCTCATTCAGATATTCAACCAGCCTGACCAATTTTTCTTCCTGACCAAGAATGTAATACAAAGGACTGCCTCCTATCTTTGCATGAGACAGCTTCATCTTTTTCTGGTCCACTATCTCTGAAAGATGCGCTGCTGTAAATAATGAATCAAGGCCCAGATCCTTGCTGATCTCTCTTGGAAGGACTGGTCCTTTTAATTTCACCAGATTTATGATTTTATCTTGCATAATCTTTAAGATAAGAAACTAATATTTATCCCTTATGGTCTGAGCCATCTGATTTCATAGTATGTCACATCGTTCTCACGATCGACCACAGCAATCAGCAATCTTTTCTTTGTACTGTTCGCCACTCTTGTTTTTGCAGAGAAATCATACCATGTGAAGCCCTGGCTCTCAGATACTGAAAATACTAACCATTTAGCATGATCTTCTCCTGGCTTGACACCTCTGTCATAGACCCTGAAATCTGCTCCGAATTTCAAAGCAGTCTGTACAATATAACCTCTGGTTCTCAGATCCTTGAAGACGCAGTATCTCGTCCATAATTGAGGCTCTAGTTCTTCTGCTAGTTTAAGCAATTTGTCAAAAGTAAGCTTTTTTCTGCCTTCTTTTACCTGGATCTTTCCTTTTTCCAGCAAGAACAAGGCTTCTATAAAACTGAATTGAAGCTCGCCGTTTCCAAGCAATGTGCCGAACCTGCTTTGATTGTACAGATTTCTGCTGGCATCGCTTTTTTCAGCAACAACCCTATCTTTGAAGAATACAGCATTGATTAGTTCCTTTTTAGAAGCAGAGCTAACAGACTTGGCAGACCCAGATCCTGCGGTTTTCTTCTTTACAGTCTTTGTCTTCTTAATGGTTTTCTTCACAGATTTTCTTTTAGCCATCATCTTATTTTTAGCGAGCCCCATTTATATAGTTTTCCTTAAATTCGTGTGAGAAGCTTTATATATTACTAATTCTATTTAGCTGGTATGCAGCAAGTCTGCAAAAAATCTGAGGTAAAGTAAATATGAGGAAAAAAATGTTGCGTCCTCCTGTAAATGTTGGGGATGTTATAGAAGTTAAAATAGAAGCTGTCGGCGAAAAAGGCGACGGCATAGGTAAAATAAAGGGCTTTGTATTGTTTGTCCCTGGTGCAAAAGAAGGAGAAACATGCAAAGTAAGAGTGAACAAGATGCTGAAGAAGGTCGGTTTTGCAGATAAGGTTTCTGAATCAGAGCCTGTCACTGTTGAGACGCCTAAGGAAGAAGCAGTCATGCCTCCTCCTCCGCCACCACCGCCAGAAGCAGAAGCTACAGAAGACTTTGGTGAAGAAGAGGAAGCTCCGCAGGAACCTGAAGAGCAACCTGCAGAAGAACCGCAGGAAGAGCAAGAAGAAAAACCTGCTGAATAAGACTGCTGAACCAAAAAATAAATATACTTCTTCTTTTTATTTTCTTTTGAAAATGCGATTATTCATTGCGATAGACATTCCAGAAGACGCAGAACAAGAATTAAAAAAAGCACAGAAAGTATTAGAGCAGAAAGGTATTAGATGTCCTGACAAGCTGCACATGACCTTGAAATTCTTAGGAGGGGTTTCTGAAGACAATCTAAAAAAAATCACATCCAATCTGGAAGAAATTCATTTTCCAAGATTCAAGCTTTCTCTTGACAGATTAGACACTATCAATCCAAATTACATAAGGGTGATACATGCGAACGTAACTCCGTTGACAGAACTTCTGAAATTAGAAGGGCTCATAGATAAGGCAACAGACATTGTCAAGAGGGATCATCAATTCAAGCCCCATATTACTATTGCAAGGATCAAGTTCATAGAGGATAAAGTAAAACTTTTAGACAAAATAAAACAGATCAAACTCGCTCCGATAGAGTTTGAAGTCAAAAATTTCCATCTTCTGAAAAGCACGCTGACAAAAGAAGGTCCCATACATGAAATAGTAAAGACCTTCGAGCTTGAGTGAGCACGAATTCTCCGAAAACTTTATAAAAGGAAGTAAGAATCTGTTCATATAACCAAAAACCAACGTTTGCCAGACGTCAGCCCATTAGGGAGTCTGGCTGGCAAACATTATCTGCTGAGGTAATAAATATGCAGGGAGACTTGAATTTCTGATCAAGTTCTAAGTTTTTGGTTGGAGGAAAAAATGACAGAAGAATCGTTTTTAGTACCCTCTGACACGTACTTCAAGGCAGGGGTGCACATAGGAACCAAATTCAGGACAAAGTACATGGCACAGTTCATCTATAAAACAAGAACAGATGGTTTGTCTGTATTGAACGTGCAACAGATAGACAAAAGAATAAGATTGGTTGCAAAATTTCTGGCACAATATTCTCCAGAAGACATAATCATCGTTAGCAGAAGGGAAAATGGCTGGAGACCAGTAAAGATGTTTGGAAAACACACAGGCATTTCAGTTTTTGCAGGAAGATATCAGCCAGGCATCTTGACAAATCCTAAACTGGAGAATTTCAGAGAAGCAAAAGTTATGCTGGTCACAGATCCTTGGCCAGATAGGAATGCTGTAAAGGACGGAATCCGGGCAGGATGCGTAATGATAGGTTTGTGCGATACAAATAATGAAGCAAACAATCTCGACTTGATTCTGCCTTGCAATAACAAAGGACGGCAGAGTCTGGGCCTGATATTCTATTTGCTAGCGAACGAATACATGAAAGCTAGAGGTCTTAAAGAAATAGAGGCTAAGCCTGAAGATTTCAGTGCAGATTAAGCATTAGAACAAGCGAAAACCTTTTCCTTCTTTTGTTTTTGTTATTCCTTTTTCAATTATCTTGAACAAGACTTCTTTTTCTTCTGCCATGTTACGATGCTTTTTTAAAATGGCCCGTCTGTTTCCTTCTGGTGTTTTTTGCAGTTCTATAAGACATTTGCTTCCATATTTCAGAAGATCTCCTCCTACCATGTGAATCTTGTCTTTTTCCTGAAAATCAGCATAAACCTGGTTCGTAAGAAGAACAGGGATGTTCTTCTTCCTGCTGATCTCTGCCAGCATTGCGATCTGTCTGCCCAGGATCCTGTTAGTTTCAAACACTTCATCAGTAGTTCCTAGTTCAAGTCTGTAGAGCATGGATATCGTGTCTATAACAATTAGACCTATCTTACTGCTTATCATATCTCGTATTTTTCGTAAAGCCTTTTCCTGCTCTTCAAAATTCGTTGGTTTAAAGATCAGAATATTTTTCAGGACTTTTTCATACTCATTAGTTAATTGCTTTAATCTCTCAATAGAAAATCCTCCTTCTGTATCAATATAGATGACTTTCTTGTTCTTTGCAATCTTAATGGCGCACAATAAACTAAGATTTGTTTTTCCGCTTCCAGCAGGCCCATAGATAGTGGTCACTATGTCTGTATCATATCCTCCTATAAAATCATCAAGTAATTCGCTTCCAGTGCTAATCTTGTTCATATTAGTAGAGATACAATCTGATTTTAAAAACATTTTCTTTCTACTTTTAAAGCCAAAAATATAGTATTCTTTGTAATTGTCCATGAGAAATTATGTGGTGATAATGCTTTAAATTCATTTTCTCTTATAATTTGATAAATTTCCAAAATTCTGTATTTTCCTCTATAAATAGTATAAAAATAGCGAAATTTTAAATACCCTTGTCTCATCCAAATCCATATAATGAAGGGAAGAAAAGCACTGATTTGGCTGTTAATAATCTATCTGCTCGTAGTAGCTTTTAGACTGTATTTCTCTTTTCAAACGCCGCACTTTGATTACGATGCTTATTTCGATTTGAGGCAGATAGAGCACATACATGAAACAGGCCTTCCTTTGGACAATGATCTTTTAAGTTATGGGGGCAGGGATTTCTTGTTCCTTCCAACTTTCCATTACTTCACTGCATTTTTTGTGAAGTTCATTCCGATTGACCTGACAGCAAAGATAATTCCGAACCTGCTCGCCGCAAGCTTGGTCTTTATTGTATTTCTGATAGCAAAGCACATGACAAAGAACAATTCTGCGTCATTGTTTGCAGCCTTTATTGCGGGATTCATTCCTATATACATCAAGGAAACCTTGAACACTGTAAGCCCATTATCGTTGCTCATCCCTCTGATATTTCTTTCATTATATTGTTTCATGCGTTTGAGGAAAAAAAGTCTTGTCATCCTTTTCATTGTCTTATGTTTTCTTCTTCCTTTGACAGGCCTGGGCTCGTTGATACTGATCCTGGTATTCTTCTTTTTCGCAGTATTGGCTTATCTTGAGAAATTCAGTTTCAAGAGCAGGGCATTGGAGTTGAGCTTATTTTTCACAATAGTTTCTCTATGGTTAATTTTCCTCATCTTTAAGGAAGCTTTTTTGGTCCACGGCACCACAATATTATACCAGAACATCCCGCAGCACATCCTAGGCCAATACTTTAAGGACATAACCATGTCACAGGCCATTTCTGGGATAGGAATAATTCCTTTGGTCATTGGAAGCTATGTTCTTTTCAGATATCTATTTAGGGAAAAGAACAATAATGTTTATTTGCTGGCTGCTTTTGTGATATCTGTAGTGCTGTTGCTTTGGTTGAAATTGATAACTCCTGCATTAGGCTTAATTTTCTTGGGCGTAATTCTGACTATATTGTTCAGTATGTTCTTCAATCTATTCTTTGAGTATGTCCACAAAACTAAGTTTTCCAGATACTATAGTATATTCATGATAATATTTATCGTAATTTTCATAGCGACCAGCGTAATTCCATCTGTTGCTTTCGCAGTGAGAGCAAATAATGAATGTATAACTCAGACTGAAATCAATACTATGTTATGGCTGGAGGAAAAGACACATATTCGGACCACAATCCTTGCTCCGTTAAAATACGGTCATGTAATAACAGCAGTGGCAAAGAGAGCAAATATTGCAGATAAAAATTTCCTTCTTACAGATCTTCCTGATCAGAGAATATCAGACATTGAAGAGGCATACAATACTCCTTCAGAGATAAATGGGCTGGAGATAATGGACAAGTACAATGCTCCTTATGTTTTGGTCCCAGAAGGTGTCACTATAAAATATCTGACAGAAAATTGTTTTACACTATTGCATGATGGAGAATTGAAGGTTTATGGAAGGAAATGCAGACCTGTCAGCAAGAGGAGTATGAGATAAGATGAAAAAGGCAATCGAACAATACAAAATATGGTTCATGATTTTTGGAATTATAGTATTAATCAGTCCTTTGTTATTAAGATTGGCGAACAAGAATTTTACAGTTTCCACTACTATTCCATATTATTTTCTGATAAAATATGGATTAAGCTTTTTGCTTTTCTCAATCATCCCAATTGTTTTGACTGTCATAACTATTTATCTAATATATAGGATTTCCTTGAACATAGGAATAAAAAAAGAGATTGCAGAACTTGCCTTATTACTTTATATATTTTCAGTTCCTGTTTTGTATCTGGCCAATTTCTTGAATGATCACACAATCTTGCTATTCTTGATGGCTTTGGGTTTTTTCTTTTTGACAGATAAAAACAAGAAATTCAATAAATTATTCAAGACATTAGCATTCATCATTTTGTTATCAACTGCATATTTCGGGATTTTTTCTCTGCTCGCAGTGGCTTTTTTACTGGTTTATCATTACAGTCTGCAAGTAAACAAATTGCAGAAATTATTGTGCAAAATATTGATCCT
>JAHWIA010000043.1 GCA_019322855.1 Candidatus Woesearchaeota archaeon
AGCTGTCGCCGAAATCAAAACTAAGGAAAGAGTATGAAGTCATACATTCAAACTGCAAGAAGACAGACGATCACAAACTTTTCATCCTGAAAAAGAACAGGATAATCGGAGCGAGCTTCTTCGGGGAACGGAACAGTGCGTTGGCTGTGAAAGAATTGGCAGAGAAAAATGTAGATGTTGGTGGTGCGAAAAGATCATTCCTTGAGCACAACTTTGATTTTGAGAATTTATTGCCTAGAATCAGTGAAGAGAAAGAAGACTAATCAAAACCCATTCTTCTGCCTTGTTTTATTGCGATAACTTTATTCTGCCGTACCCAGTACTTGAATGTGCTGTCTGCGAGTTCTGTGTAATAATACATGAACGTGCCGTTGGCATTGGAATAAATAGGTTCAAGGTCAGGAAAGTTCTCTTTCATATAACCTCCTGACAAAGGATCATCCAAAAGATCGTACATCTTTTCAAGTCTTGCAGTCATTATGCTCGATACATGATCCCTTTTTTCTTCCTCGACTGTTTCTTTTTCCTGCACAACAGAATTATTATTGTTCCTGGCTTCTTTCTTCATGTCCATATAACTCTTCACCACATCCTTGACTATCTTGTCCCCGAACTCCCCTTCCTTATTGCTCTGGCAGGCAGTAAGAGTGAATAATGTAAATAAAAGAATGAATAATAATGCAATCGTTGGTTTTTTTCTGTCAGCCTGCATTTTGACTTCCTAAAATCTTAATTTTTTGCTTGACGACTTTCTTGACTTCTGCCATACCACTGCCTAGAATCTTTCTGTAATCAATATTCTCTGGGTTTTGCTTCAGATGCTTTCTCATGCCCAAATCAAACGCGATCCTCAAGTCAGTGTCTGTATTGACCTTGCATATTCCGTTCCTTATCGCTTTTCTTATCTGATCGTTAGGCACTCCTTTCGCACCCTTAATCTTTGCGCCGTACCTGTTCGCTTCTTTCACAAGCGCAGGAGGAACAGAAGATGCGCCATGCAGAACTAATGGAATGGTCACCAGATCGCGAATTTCTTTAAGTCTTTTTATGTCTAATTTGGGGGTGCCTTTGAACTTGTAAGCTCCATGACTCGTTCCTATGCTCACAGCAAGAGAATCACACTTTGTCTGCTTGACAAAGAAACGCGCTT
Source organism: Candidatus Woesearchaeota archaeon (assembly GCA_019322855.1). Taxonomy (GTDB): domain Archaea; phylum Nanobdellota; class Nanobdellia; order Woesearchaeales; family WJKV01; genus WJKV01. The sequence goes on from JAHWIA010000043.1 coordinate 1,151, forward strand.
TTTCTGGATCTGTGAAAATCTCTTTTCCTTTTACCCAGCCTTCCTTGCCTTTCAACTGTCCTAATTCTGCTTCCACAGGGATCTTTTTTCTGTGAGCAAGAGTTGCTGCAAGCTTTGTCAATCTTAAATTCTTTACATAAGAATATTGAGAAGCATCAATCATCACGCTTGTCCAGCCGTGCTTGATGCATTTTGTTATGAGTTCAAGATCAGGGCTGTGGTCAAGATGCAGTGCAACAGGAACTTTTGCCTGCTTGGCATACGTTCTTACAATGTTCGATAAATGAGATATGCCTGCATAACTTATCGCACCCTTGCTCGTTGCGATTATGACAGGAGAATTCAATTCTTCTGCTGCCTCTATTATCGCTTTTGTGATCTCAAGATTAGCAGTATTGAAATGCCCTACTGCATAACTGTTCCTCTGCGCTTTCCTCAATAAAGATTTTGTGTTTACTAATGCCATGTTCCCCTCTTTTTATATTTCTGGCTCTAGTTCTACTTTGGTACGGTTTATCTTAATATATTTCTTTCCCTTTTTTATCATTATAGGTATCAGGATGGAAAGTATCAATAGGATTGTTGATAATAAAACCTTCCCTTTGAATATGTCTGAAAATGCCCTTACCTGGCTGATTTGGCTTATGAAAAAAGTCAATACGAATGTTCCTGGAATGATGCCTATTGCAGTGCCGAGAAAAAAGTCCTTGAACTTCAATCTTGTCAAGCCTGCGCAATAGTTCAAGCCAATGATCGGGAAATTGAAAAGTCTCAAATAGAATATTGTTGCAAAACCATGCTTGTCCAATAATTTGTCATACTTATGCAGCCACTTCTCGATCAACGGACTGGCGAAATCCCTGCCAAGATGCCTGCCAATGAAAAACGAAATGGTCGATCCTATCACTAATCCTGCCATGTTGTAGAGTGTTCCATAAAAAGTGCCGAACAAATAACCTCCAAGGCCTGTGAATATCGGGCTTGGGATGAACAGGCAGATTCCCATCACATACAAACCGATGAATGCCAACGGAGCCAGCGCACCATAGTTTGCGACAAAAGTATTGATGCCTTCGCGTGTCAGGAAGTGTTTTGCAAATCCACTGGCGAATGCAAAGTAAAAGCAGAACCCGATAAATACAAGAAATATCACTAACTTCACAATCGAAGCTCGAGTGAACATCCCTTTTTTCTTTCCCATATAGAAACACCAATAATTTATCATATATAAATCTAACTTCTGTCAACAAAGTTCGTGTATCCGTATACAATTGCCTCTTTGTTCTTGTCTGCGAACTTTTCAGGAAGAACTTCTAAAAGATCTATGCCTTCTATATCCAATTCGAGCATCTTTAACAACTTTCCAAGCGCAATCATGTTCATCATTATCTTTTTTCCAAACTTTGCTTCTGCAAGCTCTTCGAATGGAAAATTTTCCCCGCCACAGGCCTTGCATTCTGCGCATTCAGGACCGTCTATGCACATCCTCTTATCACAGACAACTTTCTCTGCAACAAAGTGATCCCCTTCCTTGTGCAGTTTCAAGAAGACATCAGGATCCTCGAACAAAGGATTGTCAATCGGTTCTTTAGAATATGTCAAGAAAGCAGTAATCTTTCCTCCTCTTATAGCTGCATCATATTGTATGTCAGTGCTAACATTATAGCCCAGCTTGGCAAGGATTTTTCCAAGAACTATTGCCATCATCTTGATTCCCTGTCCACCAGCACCGCTGATTATGATCTTTTTCATTTTAATTTTTATTTTCTTATTTACTCTTTCTTGATAATACCTATCTCGTCATCTTCCAGACGGTCTTTATTGTTCGCAATCTTTAGTTTTTTGTATTCCATAAGCATCTCATACGCATTCTTGTAACCCTGCCGTTTTCCGTAAGTCTCTACACAGTTGCTTATGACTTCGATGAATGAAAAGCCTTTGAACTGTATTGCTTCCTTGATGCACTTCCTTAGATGGTCGATGTGGAAGACTGTTGTCCTCGCGTAAAAGAATCTCTTGTTTGCAGAGACAATGCCCTGTATGTTGAACGGATGGTAACTGCTTCCTTCTGGAGAAGTCAATGTGACTGTGCCTTCTTTTGCAGTAGGCGCAAGCTGTCCGCCCGTCAGGCCGTACGTCTGGTTGTTGATGCAGATGACTGTGATGTCTGTGTCTCTTCTCGGGCTGTGTATCAGATGATTGCCTCCTATTCCTACAATGTCTCCGTCACCGCTGAAAACTATCACATTCAATTTTGGGTTTGCTCGCTTGAGACCTTCTGCGACAGGTATTGCTCTTCCATGACAGCCGTGGATAGTGTCCATGTTGAAATAACCCGCAGCCCTGCCGCTGCAGCCGATACCGCTGACTATGCTGATCTGGCTATTTTTCAGTTTCAATTCTTCAAACGCTCTTGCAAGTTCCTTTGTCGTCAAACCGATGCCGCATCCCGGACACCAGATAGTAGGGAACATCTCTTGCTTGAAGTATTTTTCAGTCATTTTTCAATACCTAATGATTTTAATTTTTCTTTTATCTCTGACAACAAGATAGTGCCTCCATGAATATAGATGCCTTTAACTTCTTTTTTCAATAATGCGTCTATTTCATGCTTGTACTGTCCTTCATTCTGCTCGATAACAATGATGTTCTTGTATTTGCCTGCAATGTCTTTCAATTCCTGAAGAATAGGGAACATCCTTATCGGCCGGAAGATCGCAAACTTTTCTTTTAACGGACTTATGACCCTGCTTGTGATTCCGTATGCAATCAATAGTGTGTCAGAATCCTTTTTTCCAAAGTATTCATAGAAATTATAATTATTTGCAGCCTCTAACTGCTTCTTTTTGTAGTTTTTCATCCATTTCCTGTAATTTTCTGTATCTTTTGTCTTTGGAATGTCTCCTTCGTGCGCAAGACCTGTGAAATGTCTTGTTCCTGTGCCAAAAGGTTTCAAGGTTCTTGGCTGAATTTTTATTTTCTTATCAATCTCATCTGTATCTATTGTTTCGTAAATGTGAGAGATAGAAGTGTCAGTCATCAGTATGACCGGCGATCGCGATTGTTCTGCTGCATTGAAAGCTTCTATTGTGTATATGTAACATTCTTCTACGCTGTTTGGATAAAGCACTATCGGAAAGATGTCTCCGTGGCTGCCGTAAGCAGACTGTAGAATATCGCCCTGCGCACCTAATGTCGGCATTCCAGTGCTCGGACCTACTCTTTGGCAGTTCACCACGACTGCAGGAACTTCCATCATGTGCGCAAGTCCTATGCCTTCCTGTTTCAATGAGAAACCAGGACCAGATGTCGCAGTCATTGACTTTGCACCGCCAAGGCTTGAGCCTATTATCATGTTCATTGAAGCGAGCTCATCTTCTGCATGCACGAATGTTGTGTCTTTTCTTTTTGCAAGAAAATGCATGATCTCTGATGCAGGCGTTATTGGATAGCCTGCAAAGAATTTCATACCTGCCTTTAACGCGCCAAGACATATGGCTTCGTTCCCCTGCAGTAATTGTTTTACCATTTTATTCTTTCTTTTTCTTAAGTTTCAGGCCCATCTCTGGACAGTATTTTTCACATATTCCACAGTCAATACAACCTTCTCCCTGTACCAGTTCCTTGCCCTCAAACTTCAGACATTTTTTAGGACACATCTGAATACACAGATTGCAGAACTTGCATAATTTCTCATCCCATTCGAGATTGCCTACTTTTTTCATATCATATATTTTTCTACTTCCATTTATAAAGGTTATTGATTATCATACATGAACATTTATAAAGGAAAAAGTTCACTCTGAAAATACATGCAAAAAGAGGAAAGCCTGAAGATAGAGGATTCATTGATGTTTCTGAAGAACATATTTGTGCAGCTCACTATGTTATTTTTGCCCATCTATTTTCTGGAGCTCGGCTTCAATGGCTGGCAGACCGGTGTGTTATTGTCATTGTTCACGATCAGCGCGCTCATAATATCTTTTCCAGTCGGTGTCGCCAGCGACAGACTAGGAAGCAAGCATCTTATAATGATAGGTTTGCTTTTATTGGCAGTGTTCAGTTTTGGTGTGGGTTTATTGCAGAACTTCTGGCTGTTCGTCATATTATTCTTGATAGGTGGATTCGGAAACACCATTGTACAGATCTCTGTGGTAAGTGTGACTTACAAGATCATAAGAAATCATCACAGAGGAAAGAGGTTCGGCATCTTCAATGCGCTCTCGCATTTCGGAAGCGCTGTCGGTATCTTTATAGGAGGTTTTTTATTGATGAAGAGCGGTTTCTCTCCTGTCTTGAAATTTGCAGGAGGAATGTTCATTGTGCTGATTGTATTTGCATTCTTCATTCCAAAGACAAGAAAAAGTTCATTCAATCTTAAATTCTACGAGCTTGATTTCTTGAAAAAACCAGTGATAATCTTTGTCATAATCATGTTCCTTTATTCTCTTCATTGGGGCGCAGAAAAGACGAGTTTCGCATTGTTCTTGCAAACGGTTATAGGCTTGAGCAAAATACAGATAGGAATCTATATCTCTGCAGCCATCCTGTTCCTTGTGATTTTTTCTTATTTCTTTGGAAAGAAATTGGACGGAAGATGGAGCGATATAAAATTGCTTTATATTGGACTTATATTGAGCGGTCTAGGACACATACTTATGACATATCCCAATCTTTATTCCAGCTTTATCTTCAGGGTTCTGCACGAGATCGGAGATGCAGGTGTTTTATTGATAAGCTATGTGGGAGCAAGCAAGATGTTCTCTTTGAAACGGATCGGCGGTGACGGAGGAGCTTTGAGGGCCATAATGATCCTGGGAAGTTTTGCAGGCGCTTTGATATATGGACCTGTAGGTTATAGGTTCGGCTATAACTGGCCTATTCTTGTCAGTGGGATCATAATACTATTCACTTGCCTTCTTGCTATGCTGTTCAGAAAAAGATTAAAAGTATAGAAAAAAAATTAACCAAACATCAGTTCTACCATGCTCTTGTCTCTCCTGTCATATCTGTAGTAGTGATAGTCATAATAGCCGTATGGAGAATCGTAGTAGTACGGTCTTTTGCCCCAGTAATCTCCATGATAATTTTCATGGTACCTGTGCCAGGCATAATCATAAGCAGCCCTTTCCCTAGGGTAGCCGTATCTCCAACCTTCATGGCCATAACCATCATTCTCATAAGATGCACTGGCAAAACTAATTGCGACTAAAAGCATGCTGAATGTCAATGCTAACAAGAACAATAATCTCATCACCTTTTTCATATTTTCACCCCCTTAATTGTGCTCATAGAAATTGGATTCATTTATATAAACTTAATCAATCACTTGTTGGGGGTTAACGTTGCTCTAGAATCTTTCTTCCCAAATCAGGAGCTTCTGACAAATAGTGTGCCAGATTATTTGTGTGCCTTCTATGCTCTGCTTCTTTTCCGAGAATAACATTCATGTCTTCGCAGTGCGTGTCTCCGTCAGGCTCAAACAATTGTCTTTCTCCATTCCATTTCCAACCGATTCGAACAGGTTCTGTTCCATTCAAGGTCGCTGAGAACACACTAGGATTCTGCATCCTCCATTGTTCATCTATTGCCTCCCTATCG
>JAHWIA010000044.1 GCA_019322855.1 Candidatus Woesearchaeota archaeon
AGCATCAAGATAACTGGTTCTGGAAACTTATCTGATGCAGACATAGATAAGATGAAGAAAGAAGCAGAGAAGTTTGCAGAAGAGGACAAGAAACAGAAAGAAAAAATAGAGACAGAGAACGAGGCAGACAGCATAATCAGGCAGGGTAAGAAGACTCTCGAGGAGTTCGGTGAAAAGATAGACAAGAATCTGAAAGAAAAGATAGAGAACGGCCTGAAGGATCTTGAAGAGAAAAGAAAGCAGGGAGATCATGAGCAGTTGAGAAAAGCAATCGATGAATTCAACAAGACACTGCAGGAGATTGGCTCGCAAGTCTATCAGCAGGCTGCTGCGCAACAAAAAGCAGAGCAAGGAACAGGAGAGAAGAAAGAAGAAAAGAAAACTGATGAAAATGTTGTAGACGCAGACTTCAAGGAAGAGGAGAGCAAATAAGATGGTCGAAGAAGAGCAGAAAGAGAAAAAACAAAAACATTTATTAATCCGGGTCTTGTTTGATGACCAAGGGACCAGCTTCAGGATAGACATGCAGAAAGCAGGCATGACTACACAGGAAGCCCTTGGCATATTGGAGATCGCAAAGACACAGCTGATCGCAGAGGTCAAGCAAAACCAAGTTGTTACTTCGCACGAAGACAAGAAATAACAACAGAGAGGCGAAAATACATGCATATAATCAACCAGGATCTAATAGACAGATTTATTGAGTTCATACACAACATAAAACCAAATGATAAAATCGCTATTTTTTACGACAATGATCCTGACGGAGTGTGTTCTGGCGTCTTATTGTACAAGGCATTGAAGAACCTTCTCGGATGCGAGCCTGTGATCTTTGAATGCGCACCCCATGATGAAACTTCTTATTATGACGAGATTATTGTCCGCCTAAAAAGAAAGAATGTCAACAAGATATTCATACTGGACCTTGTTGTAGAAAGCAGGCATGAAGTCATGAAGAAACTCGAAGAGTTTGCAGAATTGGTGATAATCGACCATCATCCGCTCGAGAAGAACATCAGTTCAGATAGAACGATATTCATCAAGCCTGAATTGTATGTGATAGGCATCAATCCGACAAGATACTGCACAACTAAACAGGTGTTTGATCTCTTGTCGCACGTGATTGACATATCAAAATATGAATGGCTCGCAGTTATGGGCATAATAGGAGATTATGCGTACGACAGCTGGCAGGACTTCATGGAGCATTGCTTCAGGAAGTACGATGTTAAGGAAGAGCCTGACATCTACCAGACAATGTTCGGCAAGGCTACAAGATACCTTAATTATGTCAGGACAATAGACAACAAAGAAGTGAAAGAGGTCGCGGAATATCTTCTTAAGATAGAGGATTTCGGGACTGCGTTCAGCATACTTGAAAGATACAAAAAGATAGAAGACGAAATCAATAAATTCATTGACGGATATGAAAAATTTTCAGAAGAATATCCTGAAAAAGATCTCTTGATCGTTCATGTACAGACTGCTTACAAGATCAACAGCAGTGTCGCCACGCAATTGAGCAGGAAGAGATTTCCAAGAAAAGTTGTCATAACTTATTTTTTCACAGACGGTCATGTCTGGGTCAGTGCGAGAAGACAGGACGGAAAAGCAGACATGGGCAAACTTTTGAGGAAATGCATAGAAGGTTTTGAAGAAGCTAATGCAGGCGGACACGTACCTGCTGCAGGATGCAGTATATTGAAAGAAGATTGGCCAGAATTCAAGAAGAGATTGATAGAAAATACAGGAAAATAAGAAGATGGCAAAAGACTATTACGATATTCTAGGAGTTTCAAAAGAAGCGACTAAAGAAGAGATAAAGAAAGCTTACAAGAAATTAGCTAAAAAATATCATCCTGATGTAAATAAAAGTCCTGACGCAGAGAAAAAGTTTAAAGAAATAAATGAAGCTGCTTCTGTCCTTGCAGATAACAAGAAAAGAGAACAGTATGACAGGTTCGGAAGTGCAGAAGGCATCGGCGGTTTTGATTTCAGAGGTTTTGATTTTGGCGGAGGATTCGGCGGAATCAATTTTGACGAGATCTTTGAGATGTTCACAGGAGGGATGAATCCTTTCGGCAGAAGAAGCAGGAGGCAAGGCCCTATCAGAGGAAATGATTTAGCTTATGATCTTGATATTGATCTTGAAGACGCTGCATTCGGTGCAGAAAAACAGATTCTTGTTCCTGTTCTTGTGGCGTGCGAAAAATGCAATGGAAGCGGTGCAGAAGATCCTGATGACATTGAGACTTGTCATGACTGCAACGGCTCTGGTTATGTCAAGAGAAGCAGCAGGACTCCATTCGGCATCTTTGCAACGACATCATCCTGCAGAACTTGCGGAGGCACTGGAAAGTACATCAAGAATTTATGTTCTTATTGTGACGGCGAAGGAAGAGTGCATAAAAATAATAAAATAACAGTCGACATTCCAAAAGGCGTGCACACTGGTACAAGACTTCGTCTTGCAGGCAAGGGAGAGGCTGGCCTGAAAGGAGGAAGAGCAGGAGACCTTTACATCATAATCAGGGTCAAGGAACACGAAATCTTTGAAAGAAGAAACAATGACATCTATGTCCGGGTTCCAATATCATTTGCGCAGGCAGCTCTTGGCGCAGAGATCGAAGCGCCAACCTTGAAAGGAAAAGCAAAACTTAAAGTGCCTGCCGGCACGCAGACAAACACATTGTTTAAACTGAAGGGAAAGGGCATACCCAGCTTGAGCGGGTACGGGTCAGGAGACGAGTTTGTCCAGGTCATAATCGAGGTGCCTAAGAAGCTTACAGCAAAGCAGAAAAAGCTCTTGAAAGAGTTCGATTCCTCGCTCGGCAAGAAGAAATTCAAGATATTTAAATAGACTCATTCTATACATGGCCTTTATAAAGGACTGCATAAGCTTTATAAATAGCTCACAGAATAGTTATCACCAGTTGAGGACTAAAATGGCTGAAATCCTATCTACACAAACAGGAGGCGGATCTGCTGAAAATAATGCATCTCGATTTGATAGTGCTAAGAATGATGTGACTACTAGCAGAAGTAATTTTCTTTATGTATGTGATCCTGTATTTGTCAAGAAAGGAACTGAAGAAGGTTTTGTAAAAGGAGAACAGTTGAGATGCTATGAAATCAGAACAAAGATAGGTTTAGGCGGACAGGCAGTCACTTTCAGAGGAAAAAAGGATCCTAAAAAAGTAACAAAAGATACATTGATGCAGCAGTTCGTAAGACAGAGAGCGCACGATCTTGCAGTTGAAAAAAATAAAGGTTTGGGAGATCTAGGTTCTTTTATTGACAGGGCTGAAAAAGAAGGAGAAGCTATCTGGGAGGATAGAGGAAAAAGAGGCCTGAGAAAAGCTCTTGAAGAGATTATTGAAAAAAGAAGAGAAAAATTACCGGATCTAAGAACTCCGGGCGATGATGTGTGCATAAGAATCACAAAAACATTGAATGAGAATCAAGCAATGAGAATGAACAGGGAAAGAGCGATGTCTGGCATGATGCACCCAAATATTGTTTATGTACATAACTCAGGAGTTATATGTGAAAGAGGGGTTTTCGTATCTGAACTTGTAAAAGGAATAGTCGAGCCTTATAGTTTTTCTCTTGACCAATTGATTGGAGGAATCATACACGCTGCAAAAGGCCTGCACTATCTTCATCAAAACGGAGTTTTCCATAGGGATGTCAAGCCTGAGAACATCTTATTCAAGAGACCTAACGGCACAAACATCAAGGCGAAAGTCATTGATTATGGCCTGGCAAAGATTGTTGATTTTGAAAAAGGAAGCAATAGACTTACATTGTCGCAGGAATTGCTCGGCACCCCATTGTATGCATCCCCTGAACAAATAGAATCTTCAAAATATGCTGATGCGCAGAGCGACATCTATTCATTAGGTGCAACACTATATGAGATTCTTACTTGGGAAAGCCCTATCCCTTACAATCCCAACGAAGGAGATGTAGCAATAGTCATGGGAATAATAAAGAATCTTGAAAATAAATTCTACGGCAGAGAAAGTCTAAAACCTACAAGAATAATGAATGTCGACAGAAGGATCACATTGAGGGAATTATTCGGGCTGTCTTTAAGAGACCAGAAAAAGAAAAAAAATGGAAACGGAAAATTCTTAGAAATCAAGAGAGACGATATTGAAACACACAATGTAAGAATCTGCAATACATTCAGGGAAGCAGGACTGAAGCTATGGAGGCACAAACAGTATCATAATCTCATGAAGAAACTAGAATATCTTGAACTGATCACTGCATGCATGATGCATCCAGGAGAGAATGACAGTACTGATCAAGAAGGAAACTTGCTCCATACAAGAAGATACAGATATCAGACAATGGATGATGTCATTTCAGATCTAGAATCTATTTTGGAAGACGAGCAGCCTATGATTGCTTTGGAACTGATTTCTAAAAAATATAACGATGCAAAGAGCAGATCAAGAGATCAATACATACACGAAATATTTTCAGACAGAAGCAGATATGCTAAAAGGACAATCTCTGACAGGCTTACCAGCGGAATTTCATATTCTGCAAAAGCGACTGCAGCAGTATTAGGAGGTTTAGTATTTGGAGGCACTGCCGGCTATCTATTAAACCACTATTTGCACATAGGCGATAAGGTAGCAAATTTCGTATCAGACATTGCCGGCAACCTGCCAAATTGACTACTTCTAAGTGGTTAGAAATCGAAACATTTATATATTCGCTATCATAATTTAAGTTCAATTGGGGGAACTTAGATGGCTGAATTAAGGAAATGTCTTAGATGCGGACAGGATATACAATCATATTCACCTATGAGGAAGTGGTGCTTTGAGTGCCGAAAGAAAGTAGGAATCGAACAGGCCAGAGCACGGAAGATAGCCAGACTAAAGTTGAAGAAGAAATAAAATGATAGATAAATTCTGTTTATTCGTGGAACCAAAGAAAACAATTGTTGAAGAGGAGGATCCACAGCCCCATACATGCTCGCTCAGGTATCCTGATTTCTGTGTTGCTACTGCTTATGACCGCGATGAAAATACTGAATCTCAAATATACATCCATCCTACTGCAAGACATTGTCCTTTATTCACGACAGATCCTCAGGCAGCAGAACAGATAAGAGCTTTATACAAACAGTTCAGGACATTCATTCCAGAAGGAATAGAAGCTGTGCTTTTTGATGTTGATGGTGTGCTGATAGATTCTCTTGGTCCGCATGTAGATTTCTGCAGGGACATGAATGAAAGATTCAATGTTGGATTGACAGTGCCTCTGCCTGAAGACGGAAAACAGATCGCAGGAAATCCGATGGATAATTTCCTGAGGAATGCTGGTTTTCCAGAAGAACTGATTTCAGAAATAATGGGCATCTATGAAAGAGAGTTTGGCACAAACTATCCTGTCAGACCGTTTCCTGCTGCACACAATATGCTTGCCATGCTGAACATGGACAAAGTAAAGACAAGAATCGTGTCTTCTAACAACAGGGCGAATGTTGATGTTGCCTTGGAAAAATCACTGCAGTTTGTTGATAGCATTTATACTATAGATACTTGCGACGGAAAAGCAGACGGAATACATAAGACACTGGAAGATCTTTCTGTCCAGCCTAATAGAACAGTATTTGTAGGAGACACATTGAAAGACTACAGAGCTGCAAGAGAAAACAATGTTTATTTCATCGGCGTCAGTTATGGCTGGGAAATCGGGCAAGAACACGATCATCTATTTCCTGTAAAGACTTCTGTGCCATTTTTGATAGATAAATTGAAAGAACTTGTAAAAACAAGGGCCTAAACTCTTAGTTTTCTCTCTAGTGCGCCAACTGCTCTTTCCCAGAATTCCGGACTTGCTTTATCGTCTTCTCTACCTTGTGCACAATCTATTAATGTCCAACCTTCTCTAGAAGCATAGTTTTGTATTGGTTGAGTAAGCATGTCGTGATGGTATGTTGAGGTCGCCAAAATAACCGGTAAACTTAATCCGTCAGCTCTTTCAGCAATCAATAGACCAAGAGGCTGGTTCACTTCTGATTCTTTCATTGCTTTCATAAGTGCTCCATAATAATCTCTTGGAGCATCCTTTTCATAATACAACATACCTAGTGAATTCTTAGCGATTAATGTAGCAGCTTCTTTACCTAGTGTAGTGCTGACTTTTTCAATCGCTCTAAAAATTGGACTTTGTAAACCTTCTTTCACAGTTCCTAGTACAAATCTTGCAAATTTCCTCATGTCTTGGTCTTCTAAATTTACATATTGTCCTAAAACTTCTAGACCTTCGACTATTTTTCTTTCGCCAGGATCTGATTCAGCCATTCTTCCTACTAATTCAACTCCCAAATCGATGTTTCCACTACCAGTTATATTAGGAAAAAAACAATCAGATATCACACCGTCAAATTCTGGATTTTTTAATTTACTTACAGTTTCAGAATAATCTTTTGCCAATTCTACAACATGGCTTCTTGAAGCCAAATACTCTTCTGCTGGGCTTGCGTATTTTGGGTTGTCTTCGACCAATAATATTCTTGCCATTTTCTCTCTTTTTTGTTCTTATTATATATGTCTTGTGTTTGTTAAAAACAAGGGCCTAGGAAGAATGAATGTTTTTCGGGGGAAAGAGATGAAAAACCATAACGTCCCAGGCCTCTTTTAACATAACGATATAAAAAAAGTGGCCCAGGCAGAATTTCAGGGGTGT
>JAHWIA010000045.1 GCA_019322855.1 Candidatus Woesearchaeota archaeon
TTGCAAATCCTAATGACGAGAACATGCCATTGATCAGGGAGATACCTGCTGGCGAAGGAAGAAAACTTACTGCGCAGGCAAAGTTCAAGGCAGGAAACATCTTCAGCGGAAGAAATCTCTTCTTGTTCATATTGGTGATAATCGCGATGATCGCGCCGTGGTGGGTATTGGAGAAGTATCAGTCAGAGATAATGTTCGCTGCATTCTTCATAGGCGGGATGCTGTTTCTTGCAGCGTTCATCATATTCCTTAATCTAGGTGTAAGAAGAGGCAATCAAAGTTCTGGCGCAATGCCGAAAGTCATTGTTGACAATTATAACAGGAAAACAGCACCGTTCAATGACGCGACAGGTGCGCACGCAGGCGCATTGTTAGGAGATGTACTTCACGATCCGTTCCAGTCAGGGGGATTAGGAACTCCTGCGCACGAAAGAATAGTTGCAGGCATGATACACAAATCTCATCTGGGTGTTTTATTCGTGGACGAGATCGCAACTTTAGCACCGCATACTCAACAAGAACTTTTAACAGCATTACAAGAGAAGAAGCATCCGATAACAGGACAGTCAGAAAGAAGCGCAGGCGCAATGGTAAGGACAGAACCTGTGCCTTGCGATTTCATACTGGTAGCTGCAGGCAATGTAGAGACTGTGAGGCACATGCATCCTGCATTGAGGAGCAGGATAAGAGGATATGGTTATGAGATTTACATGAACGAGACTTTCCCTGATACAGAAGAAAATAGGTACAAGATTGCGCAGTTTGTTGCGCAGGAAGTTAAAAAGGACAAGAAGATACCTCACTTCTCAAAAGCCGCAATAGAGACATTGATCAAAGAAGCAAGAAAAAGAGCGAGCAGGAAAGGAAGACTGACATTAAGATTAAGGGAACTTGGAGGTCTGGTAAGAAGTGCTGGAGACATTGCAGTTGAAAAAGGAGATTCCCTTGTTGAACCAAAACACATCGAGCTTGCAAAGACTACTGCAAGAGCTCTTGAAGAACAGATCGCTGACAAGTATCTTGAACGGAAAAAGGAATACAATGTGTTTGTCACAAAAGGAACAAAGGTTGGAAGAGTAAACGGTCTGGCAGTGATAGGCACTACTGCGCATAGCGGAATCATCTTGCCGATAGAAGCAGAAGTCACTGCAGGCGGGAAAAAGACAGATGTCATCGCCACTGGCAAATTAGGAGAGATTGCAAAAGAAGCTATCCAGAATGTCAGCGCAATCATCAAGAAGTATTACGGTGAAGACATCAAAGAGAAAAAAGATATTTTCGTTCAATTCTTGCAGACATATGAAGGTGTAGAAGGAGACAGCGCGAGCATCGCAGTCGCAACTGCAATCATAAGCGCATTAAAGAGTATTCCTGTGAAACAAGATATTGCAATGACTGGTTCATTGTCTGTTTTAGGAGAAGTGTTGCCTGTGGGCGGCGTCACGAGCAAGGTAGAGGCTGCGATCGATGCAGAGATAAAGACAGTGATCGTGCCTAAAAGTAACCTGCAGGACATTGTTCTTGACAAAGAAAAATTGAAAAAGATAAAGATCATTCCTGTAGAGACAATAGGGGAAGTCTTGAAGATCGTGCTTGACAGCAAAGGCAAATCTAAACTGATAAACAAGATTAAATAGTTCATAAGATATATAAATCGCATTCAAGATTTACAATAAGGTGATGTTAATGAAAAGATTCATTGTTATCGGATTTTTGGTATTGCTTCTTTTTAGTGTTGTTGCGTGCGAAAAATCACCAGCAGAAAAGTACAAAGAGTTCTCAGAAGAGATGGTCGCAGAGTTCGGCAAGCAATTGGCCACAGAACAGTCATACATTGGGCAGAGCATAGAGCGAAGCAATAAAGTAAAGGTGTATGAGAATCTTTTTGAACTAAGCAATCAGTCATTGCATAAAGCAATGACTGCAGACGTTCCTGAACAATACAAGGATGCTCATGATTACATGATAAGTTCCTTTGAAAAAATTGGCGATTATTATGCAGGCGCTGCATTCTTCCAGGCGCAATGGATACAGATAGAAGCTGATCTAGAGAACCTGCAGAACCAGCTCGAGATGGGCATGATCCCTCCTTCAAGGATTGATTATTACAAGGAACAGAAAGTAGAGCCTCAGGAAGAAAGAGCACTGGTCCTTGAGCAATTGAAAACAGATGCAATCACAGAGATGGACAATCATCTGAAATTCTTAGAATAAACCTGTTTTTATTATTATTGCTATTACAGACAATAAGAATAATGCTGCAAGTATGAGCACAGGGATTATTATTGAAAGAGCTGCTTTTCCTGTTGTTGTGTTGTTCAATGAACGCAGGCCGATTATCATCAGGACCATGTTATAGATGAACGGTATTAAGAACAATATTCCTAAAACAGGAATGAACGCAAGATAAACAATTACTATGCCTATTGTGAACGACGGTGTGAAACCATAGATCACAGCCTTGAACGTGTTCAGGAATTCTGCCTTGCCGTCATAAAGAGAAACAAAGACATGCACTATGCCTGCAAAACCGAATGCAATCGCGATCGCGATCAACAAGCCGGTCAATATGCCGAACGGTATCAAAACGAAAAAGAATAGTTTTTCCATGCCTTGCAATGCAGTGCCGAGCAAAAGATCATTGATCAGTGTTGCAGGCAAGGTCAGTACTGAAAATATAAGGAATAAGAATAAGAAGTAAAACAAAGGCTCCATATAACCTTCATTCTTGATCCTTTCAAATACAAACTCAGGATCTGTCAATAATAATTTTATTTTTGCTAAAGTATAGCCTAATATTCCCATGTACGAACAAGTTGCAGAAATGGTATTTAAATTTATTGCTTACCAGCTAACTTCAACATCATCAGTCCGTTCATACGGATTGATAGGAACATCGATGTCATGCCTTGCACCTGCATTGTACATCTTCATTCCAAGATAAGCGATCATTGCTGCATTGTCAACATTATACTGATTTTCAAGAACAAAACAGGTTGCGTCACGTTCCTCGCACATCTTTCTTGCCATGTCCTGCAGACGCTTGTTGCATGCGACACCGCCTCCAAGAAGCAGTTCTTTCTTATCACAGTGTGCCATTGCTCTTTCTGATACTTCCAAAAGCATGGCAAACACTGTCTCCTGCATACTGTAGACAAGATCTTCTGTCTTGTACTTGTTTTCATCGTACATCCTTTTCAGTTTTGTGAGGATGCCTGAGAAAGAAACATCCATACCTTTCACATTGTAAGGAAGTTCTATGTAATTGTTCGATAATGAAGCCATCTTCTCGAGCTTTGGTCCGCCTGGAAAACCCAGACCTATGTATCGCGCAAAAGTGTCAAGAAAATTTCCAATGCCAGTGTCAAGCGTTTCTCCAAATATCCTATATTTTCCGCCTTCGAATGCAATTACTTGAGTGTTGGCGCCAGAAGCATACAAAAGAACAGGATCTTTTGCTTTTGTCAACAATTTGCCGATTTCCAGATGTGCGATGCAATGGTTGACGCCTATGATCGGGATGTCATTCAATACTGCCAAAGAACGCGCGACATGCGCACCGATCCTCAATGTATGTCCTAAACCAGGCGCATTGCTGAATGCGATTAAGTTAACATCTTTGATAGATACATTTGCTTTTTCCAAAGCTTCTTTCACAATAGAATCAAACCCTGTTATGTGATGTTCAGCAGCTTTCTGCGGGATTATGCCTCCTGACTCTGTAGTATATATTTTCTTCACATTGCTCAAAATTTCATCATCCTTGATCACAGATGCTCCAAACGTGTGGGCTGTGGATTCTATACCTAAACAGATCATACACTACTGTTAAATCAAGGCATATTTAAAGGTTATTTCGTAAAAAAAGGCAGAAATGCATAGGTTTATAAACCATCCTCCCCTCCAAATAGTGTTAGGGGGGATTATTTGTGAAGAAAAACTATTTTACGACTATTACAGCAAAAGCCTCAACGACTGCAAAGAAAAAGATCACATACAAGAAACAGAATGGAGTCATCAAATGCTGCCACTGCAGCCAGGAAATAAACCCAGATAAAGACCATTTTACATTGAATCTGCACTGGAAGATCAAGAAAGCAGCTGATGTGAGAAACTTCTGCAGCCTAGGTTGCCTGCATAAATGGACAAAGTAATCTGTCCAGCATAAACATTTATATATTCATTAGTTGGGACTCTATCCAATGAAAATAAAGGCAAAAGGACTAAAGGCTAAACTCAAGCATAAAGCACCAGTGAGGGCTCCTGCTGAAAAAAAGGAAGAGCCTAGGAGAATGCTGGAAACGAATCCTATTTATGATGCTATTTATTCTACTGAATTTAGAAAGGCTTATGGTGCAACAAGCGCAATCTTCCATGAATTACACAGATTAAGGGAAGATGTAATTTTTAAACAACTTGGCAAAGAATTCGGTATTAGCCTCGGAGTGCTGGAAAGTCTTTTGATTGAAGAAAGCAAGGAAAGTTGGGAAAGATTAAGGGATGTGTTTTTCCATGACAAGATTGCAGCAATCCCTCTTGTAGCGCAGGTTGCTGAATACAATGCTCTTGCAATAAAAATAGGAGACACTGCGAATGAATCTGAGGCAGAACCGCGAGATTTACGACATTTGCAAAACAAAATAGATATATTGATGCAATCACCGTATGATATCCATTTCCTTAAGCCATATTGGAGAGCAAGAAGGCTAATGGCAGGAGATAGAAATAAGAACAGGGACGGAATAAATGAAGCGTTCAAGGAATTAGGAGATATATGCATGGGTAAAAAAAGCGCTCTTGAACTTAATTACGGAATTGTGTATGAAGAGGTCAAAGAACAAACCCTCAAAAATCCAAAAAGTGCTGTCGAAACTGTTAAGGAAATTTTTAAGTCTACGTCTTTCGTACAACCATTTGTAATCCTTGCACAGATCTTTGAATTCGAAGCCCTGAAAGAAAAAAGAGGGAGCCATCCAAGGAAACAACAACAATATCAAAAAGCAATAGGCTATCTGATGAAAGAATATTTTAATAAGTATGATTCTTCAGGGACTAAATGACCTTGCTCACGTGCTCGTTCTTTTCTATCCTGATCGTGTTCTCGACAAAACTTTCTATCTTGTTCTCGTGGGAGACAATCACGACTTGCTTCAGTCCTAGTTGATCAAGCACTTCTCTCATCCTGTCCAATTGTTCTGTTGAAAAACCGTCAGTCGGTTCGTCCAAAATCAAAAGATCCTTTGTGTTTATGTTCTGGATCAGGTTGTTTATGACTTTGTTCAGTGCAAGCCTGTAAGCGAGCGAGACTGCTGTCTTTTCACCGCCGCTCATATTGTCCAGTTCAACTTCATAGCCGTTCTGTTCGATCACAGGTGTGAATTCGTCATCCAATCGTATGCTTATGTTCTCGTCAGGCAAAAGTACACTAAACCATTCCTGGAACAATGTATTGAACTCGCTATGCACCTGCAGCATGACGTGCTTCTCCATGGTCGACATCAGTTGGATGAAGAAGTCATTCAGCCAGGTATGATACTGCTGTACTTTTTGCAGGTTTTGCCTTGCTTTTTCTTTCTTCTCGACTTCTTTCACAAGATGATTGACAACCTCTTCCCTGTTCTTTATGTCCTGTTGGATTGTCGCGACCTGAAGCTCTAAAGTATGCACTGACTGCTGCTGTTCTTCCAGCAAGGATTTTTCTTTTTGTATCTGTTCTTCTAAAACATTGACATTTGTTATCAATGAAAGTTCATTGCTCAATTCCATTATGTTCGTGTTGATCATGCCAATCTCCTGCTTCAATTGTGCCTGCAGTTTATTGATCATATTGATCCTGTCCTGCTTCTCTGTCGTGTTCCTTGTCAGATGCTCTTCCTCTTTCAATGCGATATTGTATTCGTGCTCTTGTTTCTGTGCAGATTCTATCTTCTCTTTCAATTCTTTCATCTCGTTCTCGTACTTTGATTTCTTTGTCTTGCTCAGATCTATATTCTTGGAGATATTGTCAAGAGAAGCATTCGTCACAAGATTTATCTCTTTCTTATGCTCGTCTGTCACAGGCTGCCTGCACGTAGGACATTCGTCAAGCACCATGATGTTCTGCTTGTTCGCTTCAAGATGCTGTTTCTTGCCATGCAACTGCTGGAGCTCGTTGTTTGCCTGACTGAATAGATGCTCCTTTTTCATCAATTCCTGCTTGAGCTGGAGAATTTCAGTGACAGGCTTCTTCAACTGCATGTTTGATAATTTATATCTTACTTTCTGCATCTCAAGCTGTATGCTTTCGAGCTCATCATTATTCTTTTCCCTTTGGACGATCTTTTCTTTCAAAGAAGTCTCATTAACAGAAAGATCCTTCTTTATCTTGTGATACTTTTCAAGATTCTTCTCCATCTCCTGCACTTTATTCTTCAGAGCAATCAAGGTATCTTTTTCACTCTTGATTTTAGGCAATAAATTATTCTTATTCTCTGTCAACTGCTTGAGTTCCTGCTGTTTATTTTCAAGTTCTGCCTTTTTGTCTTCTATACCCTCTGCCTGTCCTTTGTAAAGGTTGAGTTTCTCTCTCAGATGCTTGATATAGACGAGCGTATTTTCCCTTATCTTCTTGTACTTGTCGAACTGGAAAACCTTCCTCAATGTATCAAGCCTTGCCTCTTTGTCATCCAGCAATATCTTTTTCATTGCT
>JAHWIA010000046.1 GCA_019322855.1 Candidatus Woesearchaeota archaeon
GCGCGACAGCAATAGGAGAAGGTGCGGATGCAATCATCGAAGT
This sequence comes from Candidatus Woesearchaeota archaeon, assembly GCA_019322855.1. GTDB lineage: Archaea > Nanobdellota > Nanobdellia > Woesearchaeales > WJKV01 > WJKV01. The sequence continues at coordinate 44 of JAHWIA010000046.1, forward strand.
TCTTAACAAGGAGTACAAGAAGACGATGAAGATGAAAGACTGCATTGGTCTTGGCATCAAGGCATTGAAGAGGGTGCTCGGCGCGAATTTCAAGCTGGAAAGAGTGGAAGTCGCACAAATAAGCACAGCCAATAAAATGTTCGAGAAACTTACAAAAGAGGACATCAAGAAATTAGTATAAAATGGGAAAAAGTCAATACATAACAGACGATAAAGAAACCTTCCAGGTCAATCTTGCGAGATTGAAGAAAGGAGGTTCGCATTTTGAGATCGCGATCAACAGCGAAGAGGCGATTGCTTTCAAAGAAGGCAGGGGCGTTTCTGTAAAAGAAGTCCTGAAGAGCGAACATGTCTATTATGATGTGAAGAAAGGAGAGCTGGCTTCTGAAGAAAGGATGAATGCCTTGTTCGGAACAAGCGATCCATTGAAGGTTGCAGAGATTATCTTGAATGACGGAGAGATACAGCTTACTCAAGAACAAAGGGAGAAAGCAAGAGAAGACAAGAAGAACAAGATAATCGCGATCATAGCGAGGGATGCTATTGATCCTAAAACTAAACTGCCTCATCCTCCAGAAAGGATAAGGCTTGCAATAGAAGAGGCCAAGGTTTCTATCAACGAATTCAGGACTGCAGAGAACCAGATAGAAGATGTTGTCAAGAAACTGAAGCCGATAATACCTATCAGTTTTGAAAAACGAACATTGGAAATAAGAGTTCCTGCAAATTTTGCAGGAAAGATACAGAGTTATGCGCGACAGCAAGGAAAACTTGTGCACGAAGCATGGCTTGATGACGGTTCGTTTCAATACACTGTTGAATTGAGCGGGGGTCTTGTAGACCGTTACGTTGAAAATTTAAACAATGTGACACATGGTAGTGTAGAGGTAAAAGAAATTAAATAGGAGAGTGAAAAAATGCCACTAAAAGTAGAAAACAAAAGCATTGTTGTCCCAGGAGAGATTCTGGCAGAAGGTATGGATTTTCTGCCTGGTGAAGGAGCATTTCGGGACAAAGAACAAGTGATCAGTAAAAGAGTAGGTCTGCTTAATGTTGATGGAAGAGCTATCAAGATCATTCCTCTAGCAGGAACTTACTTGCCAAAGATCGGAGATAGAATAATCTGTATGGTTTTTGATGTAACATATACTGGATGGAGAGTTGATACCAACACTGCATACAGCGCTATGTTGAGCATGAAAGAAGCTACGTCTGACTATATAGAGAGGGGCGCAGACCTTAACAAGTATTTTGCTATCGGAGATTTCATGGTAGCAAAAATAACTAATGTTACTGGCCAGAACCTGATAGACATCAGCGTGAAAGGGCCGGGCCTGATGAAACTGAAGGCAGGTAGGATAATCAACATAAATCCTTGCAAGGTTCCAAGAGTGATCGGAAAGCAGGGAAGCATGGTCAGCAAGATCAAGACTGCAACAGGATGTAATGTTGTTGTAGGCCAGAATGGTTTGATCTGGATCAAAGGAGAGCCAGAGACAGAACTTATTGCTGAAGAATGCATAAAGAAGATAGACAAAGAAGCTCACATTTCTGGATTGACAGATGCAATAGATGAATTCTTGAAAGAAAAGACAAAAGGAATGACCATTGTTGCATACAAAGAACCTGAGCCTGAAAGAACAGAAAGACGTGAACGAAGGCCTCCTAGAAGAGATTCAAGGGGCAGCCCGAGAGGCGGTTCTAGAGGACCTAGGAACAGCAATAGGAGATACCAGAGGAGGTAATAACAATGGCTTATACTAAACGACTTGACGGAAGAAAACTTGATGAAGTAAGAAAGATAGAAGCTAAGGTCGGTGTAATCCCTAAGGCAAAGGGAAGCGCTTATTTCAAGTGCGGCAAGACCCACGCTTATGCTGCAGTCTACGGACCAAGAGAATTGCATCCTAAATTCTTGCAGGATCCAAAGACAGGAAAACTAAGGGTCACTTACAACATGCTTCCATTCTCAGGAACAGGCAACAGAGTAAGGCCTGGACCTAACAGAAGAGCGAAAGAAATTAGTCTTGTAAGCGAAAAGGCATTGATGCCTGTAATGGACTTGTCAGAATTTCCAAACACTGTTGTTGATGTGTTTGTTGAAATTACACAAGCTGACGCAGGCACGAGATGCGCAGGTATCTGTGCAGCGTCAATGGCTCTTGCAGACGCAGGATTCAGAATGACTGACCTGCCTGTAGCATTTGCGCTTGGAGCGGCAGACGGCACAATCTTTGCTGACCCTGATTACAATGAAGAGATTCTTGCAGAATCAGGCGTGACAAAGACAATGGCTGACATCGCATTGACCATTCTTCCGAGAACAGGAGAATTCTCATTACTGCAGATGGACGGCGAATTAAAGAAAGAAAGCCTGAAAGAAGTATATGATTTGGCGCATAAGACTGCAAACAATATCTTGAAGATCATGCAGGATGCATTAAAAGCCAAATTCAAGGAGGCATGATTACAATGATAAAAAACAGTATGAAGGAACACATAAAGGAACTGGTAAAAAAAGGTTTCAGGATCGATACCAGAAAATTCGACCAGTACAGGGATGTTTCCATTGAAAAAGGAGTCATCAAGACTGCAGAAGGCAGTGCAAGAGTAAAGATCGGCGAAACAGATGTCATTGTCGGCGTAAAACTTGAATTAGGAACGCCTTATCCTGACAAGCCAGAAGACGGAACTATCATGGTAAGTGCAGAACTGAGGCCTATGGCAAATCCAGGATTCGAGCCTGGCCCGCCAAGCATAGATTCTATCGAGCTTGCAAGGATGGTGGACAGAGGTATCAGGGAAAGCTGCGCACTCGATTTCAAGAAACTGTGCGTTACACCTGGAGAGAAAATATGGATTGTGTTGATAGACATCACACCGATGAACGCTGCAGGAAACTTGTTTGATGCAGCAGGAATCGCAGCGATCGCTGCATTGCAGGATGCGAAATTTCCTACAATAGAAGGAGATGCTATCAATTATAAGGAACTGACAAACGATCCTTTGCCATTGCAGTTCAGCCCTATTCCAGTGACTGTAAGCAAGATAGAAGGACAGCTTATCGTTGATCTTACAGAAGAGGAAGAGAGTGCAGTTGATGCAAGACTTACAATCTCAACTACAGAAGACGGCACAATGTGCGCTTTATTGAAAGGCAAGGACGCTCCATTGAGTCCAGACGAGATAAGTAAGATGGTTGATATCGCGCTCGAAAAATCCAAAGAGCTGAGGGCTTTTTTATAAGGAGGTAAAAATGGCTGCTGCAAAGAAAGAAGTTCAGGAAAAGTTCACCAAATACGAAAGAGCAAGAATCATAGGAAGCAGGGCTCTGCAGATTAGCATGGGAGCGCCTTTCATGATCAAGCTGACAAAGGAAGAGCTCGAGGAAATTAACTACGACCCTATAGAGATTGCAAAGAGAGAGTTCGAAGCCGGTGTTATTCCTATGACAGTAGTACGGCCTTTGCCTAGAAAGGTAGAAGATGAAGAAGAAAAATAAATAATAATTCTTTTTTTATTCGCTTTTCCATGCATCGATGAACAATACTATTCCTGCGAAAGCTGTCAAAGCATTCAAGATTGTTCCGCCGATGAATTCTATGTTCCAGCCTATGATGCCATACTGATTGAGCACTGGAATCAGACCTAGTGCAAATATAGGGATGCCTGCGACAATAGAAAGCCACATCCATGCACTTTGCTGGTAAACTTCGTGCGTTGCGTCCCATAACAAGAAGATTCCTGCAATAATCAATATTATTCTGAACGCGAAGGCCGGCACTGCTGGAATGTTCCATCCTATAATTCCCATACTATTAAGCATAGGGACCAGCGCAATCGCAACTAATAGTACACCTAAAATCATGCTTATCCAAGAACGAATACCGAATCGACCGTGTATGCTAACCATGCTTTATCACCTTTTTTTATTGATATTGACATAATAACCATTATTGGTTTATAAACGTTTTTATTTTTTAGGCAGAGTAAATGAGAATGTCGTGCCCTTTCCTGGCTCACTGTCCAACCAAATCTTTCCGCTGTGGGATTCAATAATCTGTTTTGTTATCGGCATGCCAAGCCCGCTCCCTTTTGACTGACCAATATTATGATGGATCTGCTTGAACTTGTCGAATACTTTATCATAATCCTCTTTTGCTATTCCTACACCATTGTCTACAACATCTATCTGGACTTCTGAATCTTTTTCTTTCAATCTTAATTTTATCCCGCCTTCATTTGTGAATTTGATTGCATTGCCCACTAAATTATACAATGCCTGTTTTATTTTTCCAGAATCAATATTCACAGCATTAACATCATCATAATTGAAATCAACTTTCAGACCTTTCTCCTGCGCAAGCGGAGTCATTATCAATAAGACCTCTTTTATCAAAGAGATAATATCAGTAGGTTCCTTGTTCATCTGGATCTTTCCTGCTTCCATCTTTGCAAGATCAAGATAATCATCTATCATCAATTTCAATCTCGTCGCCTCTGTATTTATTATGCGTATGCTTTCTTTATGCTGATCCTCGGGAATTGCGCCAGACAAAAGCAGTTTGCTGTAGCCTATCAAGCTTGTAAGCGGAGTCCTGAGTTCATGGCTGACATAGCTCATGAACTCGTCCTTCTGCTTGTCCATCTTAGTCAGCTGATCATTGGCTTCTGTCAATTTTCTTGTCCTTTCCTTTACCTGATGATCCATACTGTCCACCAGTCTTGCATTCTCAATCGCAACAGCAGAAGTGTTTGCGAACATCGTCAAGGAACGCAGGTTTTGTTTCGTGATAATCTTGTTGCTGTATATATTGTCTGCAGTAAGTATGCCGATGACCTTGTTCTTTACCATCAAAGGGACTGCTGCAAACGGCGAATTCTCGTCCTTTTCAAGGATCTTGTTAACAGCCTGATTGCCATAGTATCTATAGATGTTAGCTTTCTTTGTCTTGAAGATCTTCTGGACAATCTCATCCTTATTCACGTCGATATGAATCTTGCTCATGTTAGGAGAACCTATCCCTATCACGCCTTCCATCTTCAACCCGGAATTATCAAGGAGATACAATCTTACCCTGTCCACGCCAACAGAATTCTGGATACTCTTCAATATCAGTTCAAGAAGATTCTTCAAATCAATATCAGTATGCATGACATTGGAAATCGTTCTGATAGTCTCCAACTCTTCAAGAGTCTTTGACAATTCCTGATCCTCGATGCTTTTCCTGGACAATTTTATATCTCTTGGTACTGTGAAAGTAAACATGCTCGATTTTCCCGGGATAGATTTGACCCAGATATCTCCAGTATGAAGTTCGACTATCTCTTTCACGATTGACAACCCCACGCCGGCACCTGTTCCGCCCCTTGTCATATGCTCTTCTAACTGACTGAATTTCTCGAATATCTTATCGATATTCTCCTGCTCTATACCTATTCCTGTATCCTCTACACTTATCTGCAGGAAGTAAGGGTTGTTTTTTACAGAAATGGTCACACTGCCTTTAGGTTTATTATATTTAATCGCGTTGGATATGAGATGAAACAAGGCGTGCTTAATCTTATCAACGTCAATAACTATTGAATCTGCTTTGACCGGAGCGAAATGAATATCTACTTCCTTTTTCCTCGCTTCGCTTTCCAAAAGCGTCATTGCAGATTTTATGACTTCATTGATGTCTGCAGGTTCAAGGACCAAAGTTTCTTTTCCGCTGACAAGCTTGCTCAATTCAATAACATCATTTATCACATCTCTCAATCTGTCAGCTTCTATATTTATGACTTCCATGCTTTCTTTCTGCTCTTTTGTCAATGTACCGAATTTATCTGTCAGAAGCAAGGAACTATAACCTTTAATACTTGTGAGAGGCGTCCTTAATTCGTGGGAAACAACTGATAAAAGCTCAGTCTTCATCTTGTCGACTTCCTTGAGCCGAATGTTTTTTGCCCTCAGATCTATCGTCGCCCTTCTTATCTGTTCTTTAAGTCTCTGGTTGAAAGAATTCAACCTGTCGATCAACAATGCCCTGTTTATGGCAAGCGCCACATCGCTCGCGAAAAGCTGGAGCATCTTCATCGCACTGTCGCCCACCACAAGAGGCTCTTCTTTATTATCAACAGCCAGAAGCCCTATGATTCTTGTTGCAATTATCAATGGAATTGCAAGAAAGGATTTTCGTTTAACATTCAAGAACAGCTTGTCATGTGCGAATCTCTTTGTCTTGGAAACATCTGAGATAAGTATAGGTTTTTTTGATTTTATTATGCTAGAGACTATACTGTCATCATTCTTGATTGGAAATTTAATCTTCTGGATGTCTGTCGCCCCTATGTCTGTAGATATGACACCTTCCAGCAGATTATCTTCTTCATTTATCAGATATACTGTCGCCCGCTTGTAGCCTAATTTGATAATCCCTCCCAGGATCTCTTTCAACAAAGTATTCAACTGAACACTCTTGTGCATGCTCTTTGCAATCTCGTGAAGAAGTATCAATCTCTTGTTTTGCCGGTCTGCTCTCTTCTCAAGGCTCTGCCTTTTGGTGATGTCAGACATATGCACAATCACACATTTATCCTCACTCAAGTTT
>JAHWIA010000047.1 GCA_019322855.1 Candidatus Woesearchaeota archaeon
GCTGTAAGCGCCTGAACCGAATTTAGTGCAATCTATCTTATCCTTTCCGTCTACAACTGTCAACTTTCCTGCGACTGCTCCGCCTTTCTCTTCTGGAAGGAAACCCATCTGTTCTCTATTGACCTGCAGCATTGCTTCAACATCGTCCATGACTGTGAAAGCTTCATCGTCACTGTCAAAACGTGCGTCTCCCCAGTTCTTGCTTATGTAATAAGCCTCTCTCTTGCTTGCAGTATCATTGATCTTTGCCAACCTCTTGCTCTCATTCATCAACAACAAGGTCTGTGCAAAAGATTTTATAGTGCTGGCAGTCAATGTTCTTGACTTTAATTTGCCCAATAGTTCAAAGAAACCCACTTTGTCGCTGTATGTAACATTACTCAAGGAACGCAATGGCATTGTGAGCTCTGGTGCTTTCTTCTTCAATATATTCTTGTAAACATCGCTAGCAATGTGCTTAACTTCTTCCAATACCTGTTTCCTGTCTTTTGCTTTCTTTGCCATTGTTTTTATTTCAATTTAGTCTGTTTTGACTTTTTCTTCTTATCTTTCTTTTGTTTTGTTTCTTTTTTTTCTTCTGATTCTTCTTTTTCTTCTTTTTCCTCTGATTTTTTCTTCTCTTCTTTTCCTATCTTTGCGAAATCTTCATCATAATCAACATTCTTTGTAGGATCGAACTCCATCTTGTCCAATTTACCTCTCTTTTTTTCAAGAATCACTCCCAATAATTCTTCTACTTTCATCTTTTCTGCTTCTTTAAGATCCAATAATTCCTTCAATGCATCTCCCACGTGAGGTATGTATTTCTCTATAAAACTTCTCTTCTTTATCTCTTCTCCTACTCTTTTCTTCTTGTGAACATAACGCCCTAGCAAACGACCGCATTCCTGCAGTGCAAGTTTCATTTCCTTGATAATTTCAGGATAATGAGCGATAGCTTCTTTTGCTTCTGATGTGAATGGTGCCCAGACAGATGCGATATGGACAACAATCGCAATAGGTCCTTGTGGGACACTGTTCGAACTCTGTGAAAGGCCGTAACTTCGCCAGTTTGTCTGGCCTATGGATTTAGTAGCGGCACAAGAGCTCTGCTGATACAATAAAGGCACCCTATTAGCGAATCTCATTACTCGACCTGTGCCTTCTTTTGCCAGATTGCCGCCGTAAGCGATTGCACATTCTACAACGAACGGATTTCCTCTGTAAACAGAAGGAGGTCTTGTTGTACTGCAGTAGAATTCTGCTTGTATCTCTTTTCTCAGACCTTTTTCCAGAAGATCCTTTCCAATTGGATAGATACAGTCAGAAGGCGGCGCCATTATCTTTGTCTTTTTGATGGCTTCCATTATTCTTTGAGCATGCGGACCGTTCAAGGTCTTTGGTTTTGTGTTAGGCGCGATGACTGCTTTCTCGCAGATCTCTTTCGCGACCTTTGCACTCACCCTGCTGAATTCATTTGTCAAGAACTGTTGCAAGGTTTTTGCAGTCGTATTCTGCAGCATCTTGATAAGAATACCAACTTCAATGCCGTAAGGATGCGGTTTGATCTCTTTTGGTGTCGGAGGCAGTTCATTGCTTACTCTTGTAAAGATGTATTGTTCTGCCTTTGGATTAGTATAGATGATAGTAGCGTGCGGGTTAACGATTGCAGTTTCTTTCATGTATTCATCGACACTTTGCATGCCTTTCTGATAACTTCCTTCCAGATCAAGCTCGATCTTTGTGCCGTGTTCCTTGTTCCAGTTAATCTCTTTGTCAACTGCAATCTCTGGCTTATTTGTAGTTGTATTAAGATGTAAAGCGAAATAATGTGCAGGATGATTCTTTCCTATCTTGGATGTAATTCGAATAGGTTTTCCAGTTGTCAACTGACCGTACATTGCAGCCGCACTTATGCCGATACCCTGCTGTCCTCTTGACTGTTTCAATGAATGGAACTTGCTTCCGTACAATAATTTTGCGAATATCTTAGGAATCTGTTTCTTTACAATGCCCGGACCGTTGTCCTCGATTATGATCCTGAACTTGTCTTCTGCCATCTCGATTATCTCTACACTGATCTCTGGCAGAATGTGTCCTTCTTCACAAGCGTCAAGCGCGTTGTCAACTGCTTCTTTCACAGTAGTCAGAAGTGCTTTTCTTTTATTGTCAAAACCAAGAAGATGCCTGTTCTTTTCGAAAAATTCAGCTACACTGATCTCTCTCTGTCTCTTTGCTAGTTCATGTGCTCGTGTGTTTTCTGTCATTTTTTCAAAAATCGTCCTCTTCTTTGTACGGACTTATCATTTCTTTCTGTTTCAAAGACTTTCTTTTCTTTTCAAGCCAGCTGTAAACTGTATTGTGCTGGGCACCTTTCAACAACTGGGTGATGGCCTGCTTTGCATTGCTTGCTGCCTCTGGCTGGCCAATAATACTGACAGTTTTACCATAAACACTGATGTAGGATTCTGTTAAAGTTTCAATGACATTTCTTGTCTTGCCTTCTGTTCCTATCACCCTTCCTTTTAGTCTCTGTTCAGCTTTCTTTGTTGCTGCATAGTCTTTGATATTGATGATCTCAAAAACATAATCTCCCTTCAGCAATAAAAAGGCAGTCTGGGGATTGAAACCCCTGCCGATCGCATGCACAACCTCTCTTGCATCGAATATCTTAAGGCCGTCATCTCCTGTGATAAAGACATCCCCTTCTTCTGAATCTATTTCTAGATGAGTGCCTGTTCTGTCTTCAATCTCCTTCTTGATCTCGCCGTCTGCCCCTATAAGAACTGCAATCCGTTCCTTAGGGATCTTGAGCTCGGCCCTAAATTCGGTGGTCATACTTATTTGAGGATAAGTGAGGTTTTTAAAGGTTACGGTAAGCCGCATATAGAAATACTTAAATATTCAATGAAAAAAGTCAATTCCTGGTGTTAAAATAATGAGTCTGACAGAGAAACTGCCATTTACGATGCCGTTATTCATGAAAGACGTTCAAGTAGCTTCTGTTCTTTGTTTTCAATGGGGAGACACTGGTAAAGGCAAGATTGTAGCCTGCCTTGCGCCATGGGCAGACATCAATATAAGAGGTACTGGCACGAATAATGCCGGCCATACGTTCTATGTCAAGTATGAGGGCAAAGATCACAAATGCATTACCCATTTCATACCTGCAGGCATCCAATACGACGGCCTGGGAAAAATCACCATACTTGGAAGCGGGATGGGGATCAGCCAACAAGGTCTTCTAGAAGAGATGGCAGAATTAGAAGGAGCAGGCATCACGTTCAATAATATGATGATATCAGAAGATGCTAATGTCATTATGCCTTACCATCAAACCGCAGACGCTCCGAACAAGAGCATGAAAGATGGTTCTGTCGGTTCCACAGGCAAAGGTACCGGGCCTATGTATTCTGATCATGTCGCAAGAAGAGGAATTAAGTTCAGGGATCTGTTCAACAGGGATGTTTTTGCAACAAAAGTCAGAAAGATCTATGGTAAATACTATAGCGAGCAAGGTATAAATGTCGATGACATGATTGCTGGACAATTAGAATTGTTTGAAAAAATAAAACCTTATGTAAAGGATACTAAAAATTACATCAGGCTCGCGTTGCGAGAAAACAAGAAAATTTTGATTGAAGGTGCGCAGGGCGCATTGTTAAGCTATGAGTTTGGAAGTTATCCTTTTGTGACTTCTTCTGATCCTACGATATTAGGCACTGCAAGAGGCTGTGATATACCAATCAATTGCGTAGATCTTGTTATTGGCCTAGTTAAGTTTCCAGTCATGACAAGAGTAGGTCCTGGACCATTTCCGACAGAATACGGCGGAAGAAAAAGTGAAGACTATTGCGCAGAAGGTGATGGTTACAAGAATGTTAAATCTGTTGAAGAAGAAAAATACGCAGACGTCCCTATATTGGAGATGATCAATGATCCAGACCCTTTCATAAAAGGAATCGGTTTGAGAAGAGCTTTGGATGAATACGGCGCGACAACAGGAAGACCAAGACGGACAGGAATGATTGATGCTGTCGCAGGCAGGCATGCAGTGGAAGTAAATAGTGTAGGTCCAAGAGTTATTCTTGCTTCTACTAAATCAGATTGTGTCAGAGGAATGGAAAAAATAGACATATGCACAGGTTACGGATACCAAAAGGAAGAACCTTTCTATACTGCAGAAGGGGCAATAGATAATGGCACACGTTTTTTAGATTGGTTTCCAACAAATTCAGACCTGCTTTATAGATTTGCCCCTGGAATTATAGAATCTTTACCAGGATTCAACGAAGACATCAAAGATGTAAGGGATTATAATGAACTTCCAGAATCTTTGGAATTGGCGCACAGAAAATTCGAACATTTTGTACGCGCGCCTTTCGGCATGATCTCTGTCGGCCCTGGAACAGATGAGATTATTGTAAGAAATATCAAGCATTGATGTAGTCCCAGATCTTTTTCTCTGTTGTTTTTACACCTAACTTCTTGAAATATCTGCATACATTCTTTATGTCTCTTTTCACTAACTCTTCTGCATTCGGAGTATCTAACGGAGTGGCGTGCGAGAAGTCAATGAATACTGGTTTTTCGTTGTGATTCAGGATATTGTATTCTGAAAGATCTGCATGTACCATCTTTAATTTATGTATTTTCTTCATGTTTTCTAATACAAGTTTAAAGAATTTGTTCGGTGCTTTCGGCGGCTTGTTCTTCAATAAAGGAGCTGGCTGCGCATCACCAATGTATTCCATCAAAAGAACATTGTTCTTGAAAACAATTGGTTTCGGACAGCTGATGCCTGATTGTTTGCACTTGAACAAGTTCCGGTATTCTCTCTGGCACCATGCAAAAATGATTTTCCTTCTTTGATGCAACAAACCCTGGAATCTCGGATCATTTCTTATGTAAGTATACATCTTGTTGAAGTCTGCTGTTTCCAAACGATATATTTTTGCGCATACCAAGTCCTTGCCTTTTTCTGCAGAAAAAACATTGGCTTCTTTTCCGATACTTATCGGACCTCTCAACCCGTCAAAGAATTTTCTGCTGCTTAAATGCCATAGAGTCCTGATTGTGAAATTATCAAACACGCCTTCAAAGGTCTTCCATTCTTCCTTGGTCTTCTTTGCCATTATAAAGAAATAGTATCAGGTTGTATATAAATTACTTGTCTTTTTCCAGGAACCTTATTCCGGATAGTTCATAAGTATTTTCTCCTGTCCTTGTCGCTTCAATATCTATCAATGCCCTTGGCCCGCCTATGAATTCTACAACAATACAATCTGGTTTGTTATCGAATTTGCCATCCTTGTCTGTCAGATTTATTGCAGAAGAATGCAGTACTTTACCAATCCTTCTCCTCTGCCCTGGAAGACCATGCTGACCTCTCTGCCAGAAGAATTCAAGATATCTTTTTCCGAAATCGAACTGATCCCGAATTATTCTAAAACCAGATGCAGGACCGTGCGAAGAGAAAGGCGTCATCTCTGATATCGGCACATCTACCAAAGGAGTATATGTAATGCCTGTAGCCGGACGCATGCCTGTCGGTCTTGGCATTGTTAATGTTGCCTGCAATACCCTGACTCTTTGTGTTTCAGAATCATAATCCAATTCGTATCTCAAAACTTTGCAATCAGGAACCCCATCAAATCTTTTTGATCCTGCACGGAAAGGACTGCTGAAGATGTTCTGCTCGTCAACAGAACCGTCTTCATGCGTGACTGTTTCTTCAAAAACCAGCTGGCATTCACCTTCTTTGTTAGTCTCTATCCCCTTGAATATCCTGCCTGGAGTTAATTCATCGCCGTACCCTATTTCTTTCACAACTTCGTATCCTCTTGCTGCAGGCTCTTCTTTTGGTATTTCGTTTACAACTCTTGGACTGCTGGCTTCGACTGCAGTCTCTTCAATTCTTTTAGGAACATTTGGTTTAGATGCAAGATAACTTATTCCGATGTATAATCCTGCTGCAAATATCAATGCGCCTGCTGCAAAACATCCTCTCCTGAACCAGCCCCATCTTCTCCTGCTCTTTTCAAGTTTTTCTATTGCAAAAATCTCTCTCTGCCTAAAAAGTTCTTTTTCTTCTGCCGCATCTCTTTTAGCCCATTCAATTGTCAAAGTATCATAGATGAATTTAGAAATATCTCTGCTTACTGCAACTTTTAAGCGATCTGGAGATTTAGGATTTTCAGAATATGAATTGAGATAAGCTTCACAATCTCTTATTGTTACTAGAAGACCTGCACGTTCTTCTGCTTTTTCTCTTTCAGCAGCTCTTATTTTCCGGTCGTATCTGCCGAAATTATCTTCTACTTGCTTTTGAACCGTCTCTTTCTCTTCAAGGAACTTAGATAGTCTTGCTTGCAGACCATTGCTGATATTTTCTCCTCTTGATTCCTTTTCCTGGATTTCTTTTTCCAAATCTATTATCTGGGAAGCCAGACGATCCGATCTTTCTGTTGCTTGTAATTTTTTTGTTTTCAATTCACCCTTTCTTGCATCATAAGTTCTGTCAATAGCTTTCAATTGACTTTTGCATTCCTCTACCATCAACATATAAGCGAACGCTTTCAAATCATTATTAGCCTTATAAA
>JAHWIA010000048.1 GCA_019322855.1 Candidatus Woesearchaeota archaeon
CATGGATGCGTTTAAAGAAGTTGAGAGAGCATTGACTTTTGAAGGAATAATACCCTTGGCTCCTGCAATCTATGGGAAAGCTGAAAATGTAGAATATTCAGAGGAATTGGCAAAAAACCTGTTTGAACTGCATCAGGACAGGATAAGAATTTCTGATGGAATATTTGTCATAGACGTTGATGGATACATAGGAGATGCCACTAAAAAAGACATTGAATTGGCAGAAAAAGAAAACAAAACAATCAGATGTTATTCAAAAGAGAAAGATCATATAAAAGAGCTATTGGATAAATTGAATTCTTCCTTCAAAAAAGTGTGATGTTGACTGATCAATCAAGATCTCCTTCTCTCTTGTTCTCTCTGGAAGAATTTGTACATGTCTCGTGCTTCTGATGAGATGTTCAGGTCATCTACTTCTGTCAGGTATTCGAACAAAACATTTATTGTGCAATGTCGTCTTGCAACAGCCTGCAAAGGAGGATATTTCCAGTCGTGTTCGTCCATCAACAGGATTGAGATGTCATGCGCAGATGCTGCGCCCATCAACAGGCACGCTTGCTTGTTCCAATCTTCATCGCCTGGGAAATTAACAACAAGAAGATCATAATTAAATATGTTTGTAAATTCTCGATAAATATCAGTACAGAAATAGAATTTCCTATCAGGCCGGGCTTTTTCTGCTCTTTTTATGACACTGGTCAATTCTGGTGTCACTGCTCCGCTGATTAATACTTTGTTTAATGGTAAGTATTCTCTGCTGCCTGCAGGATACTTGCCTCTTATTTTTTTATCGTTTTTAGGAAGATCTGGCTTGCCCTTCAAAAAATCAATGGCTTCGTACATTTTTGTAAAATAAGAACCTGCGAACAGTTCAAGAAAGGGATGTTTATCACTGTCATCAACAACTATCAGATGATTTCCGTGCGTAACAGCTGCACCCATCTCTACGAAACTCATCACACCTGGATGAAATGCAAGTGCAATCGGGCATTCCTCTGCCATCTGGAGATTGTCGCACACTAATTTTGCAACAGAAGACTGCCTTTGATCCCTTGGATCTGCAAATGACCGTTCTGGAAGAGCTTCTATTATTTTATCTCTATGTCCGGTATACGATCCTATAAGATATATGCTGTTATTTTCAGCCATTTTTCTGCTTAACTAACAATGAAAATATAAACCTTTAGATTCAGTATATAAATCAGAAGTATTATTTTATTATTTTCACTTTCTTTCCTATCAAGCTTTCATCAAATTTCATAACGTTTGTCTCTAACACATACAATGCGTCTTCTTTTGGTGTGTAATGCGCGCACGGCTCTTCTGTGCAAGGAATTGCTTGAAGAACATCAACAACAACCAAATCAGAATCTATAAAAACCATGTCCAAGGGAATCAAAGTGTTTTTCATCCAGAAGCTGTGCTTTGCTTCCTTGTCCATTATGAACAGCATTCCGCACGTGTCGCACAAAGCTTTTCTATCCATTAGACCTTCGCTTCTTTCAAGAGGAGTGTCTGCGATCTCGACATCTATCTTCTGGCCGTCAATCTCTACATACTTTTCTGTTGTACAGCCTGTCAGGATTGCTGTTGTCAGTATTATGGTTAATATGAGAATAGAGATCTGTTTCATTTCTTTAATGCACCTGCTATCAATGGAGCAATGTCTATCTTGCTAGTGCTGTTAACTATTGTATTTGTCGTAATCACTGTAGCTCCTGCTTTTCTTAGTTTAGATAATGCGCCTTCAACCAATAAACCATGCACACCTATGACTATAAATTTTTTAGCACCTAATCTCTTCATGCTTTTGATTGTCTCCAGGATTGTATGTCCAGTGCTTATTATATCATCAACAATCACGACGGATTTATTTTTCAAACTTATTTTTTTGTTCAATTTAACACTGACTTTTCTCGCACTATATCTTGTCTTCTGCAATGTTGCAGATTCACAGCCGATCATGTCTGCTGTCTTTTCTGCCCATCTGTAGCTTTCCCAATCAGGACCTATAATGACAGCATTCTTTATTTTCTTCTTGATGTAATCTGCGATCAACGGATCTGCTGTCAATCTCTTAGATTTTATTGTGAAAACATCATACATTGACTTCAACCTGTGAAGGTGAGGGTCTATTACAATTATCCTGTTCAGGCATAGGTTCATCAGGTGTGCGATAATTTTGATACTAACGCATTCACCAGGATGAAACTCCTTGTCCTGCCTGAAGTATGGAAAATATGGGGCAGCGAGTGTGACTGATTTCGCACCCTGAGCCTCTGCAGATCTTGCAGCAAGAAACACCTCTATCAACTGGTCATTTATTGACATCTTTGTCTTGTCGTTATTATAGAAGGATTGCACCAGAACAATATTCTTTCCCTTGACCTTGTCCATGAACCGTATATTGAGTTCTCCGTCTGGAAATTTTACAACAGAAAGCTTAGAATATGGTTTCTTTAATCTGCGCGCTATGCTTTTTGCGATTGTTGTGCTGTTTGAGCATCCTACTATCATGTTGACCTCTTTTTGTTTTATTTTGATTGCAAGGTATATAAATATTGCGAAAGAAAGGTCGCCGGAGGCGGGAATTCCGCCCGCTGTTGGAGTTTCGAACCCGCGCTGGTGCGTGGGCACCAACCTGGACCTAAACCAGGCGCGTTCAGCCTGACTCTGCCACTCCGGCATGCATAAGTTTTTTATAGGAGTATCATTATAACTAGTAATGCGTGGGCATACCAACCTGACCTTCAATCAGGTGCTTTGGCTGATTCAGCCACTCTTTTTATTTTTCTTTTCAAATTTTAATAATTTTTAGTGAAAAAATTTAGAAGAATTCTAAATGATAAATTTAAATACATCAACATAATTTGTATGTGCATGTTAGAAACTGCAATATCTGCTGCAAAAGCAGGCGGAAAAGTATTGATGAAGCATTTCAGGAAAGAGCACAAGGTGCATTCAAAAGGTCCGAGGGACATTGTGACGAATGTTGACATTGAATCAGAGAATGCCATCATAAAAACCATCAAAAAGAAGTTCCCAAAGCACGGAATAATGGCAGAAGAAAAAGGAGCTATTGACAAAGACAGTGAATATACTTGGATCATTGATCCGTTGGACGGAACGAACAATTATCAGAACGGAATTGAATTCTTTAATGTTGCAGTCGCAGTTGCAAAAAACAAAGAATTGATCATAGGTGTTGTATATGATCCTGTAAAAGACGAGATGTTTGTTGCTGAAAAAGGAAAGGGTGCAACATTGAATGGAAAAGAGATTAAAGTGAATCAGAAGGTTGCATTGAATCATTGCATCTTATCTACAAATCCTGGCTCAACATTGAACAAGTACAAATCTGTTTACTACAGAAAGTTCTCGCACAAATTGAGGGCAGTACGAATAATGGGCTCCAAAGAGCTTGAATTAGCATATGTTGCGTGCGGAAGACTGGATATTTACTATAATACCTCCACTTATCTGTGGGATGTGGCAGCAGCGATAGTCATCATCAGAGAGGCAGGCGGTGTGGTGAAGAAATTTGACGGCACAGAATGGACAATAGATGACAATGAATTTATAGCATTAGGAAGGCCGCTTTTACCGGAGATTTTAAAAATAGTCGAAAGAAAATAGTGATAAAATGATTGGGAAGAGGGTGTTTTTTGGAAGGCCTAAGCTTAAGCAGTTAGTCAGCGGAGGCTATCGTCCGGTTGACATGCACTTTCATACAAGATACAGTGACGGCATCAACAGTGTGAAAGGAGTTCTTAAGCATTGCAAGAAAAAGAATATCGGTGTCGCGATAACAGACCATAATGAAATAAGAGGAAGCCTGCAGGCGGTCAAGCAGAAAGAAGTCATGGTGATCCCTGCGACAGAATTGAGTGTGCTGGAAGGTTTTCATGTATTGTTCTATTTTTATGATCACAAAGAGATGAAAGAATTCTATGACAAGTATGTAAAAAACTTCAAACCAAAACAGCCATTGGGAAGATTGCCAGTAAGCCTGGCAAAATACATGGAGCTTGCTAAAGATTACAATTGTGTATATTCTATTGCACATCCGAGCGACAAGTGGTTCCTTAACTTTGCAAGAGTCCTGACGAACAAGCAATTGTTCATGCGTCTTGATAAGTATATTGATAAGCTGCAGGCTGTTGAAGTTGTTTGCGGACAGTCTGGAAGATGGAGCAATTTTCAGGCAACAGTTTTTGCAACCACATTGAACACGATGATCACTGCAGGAAGCGACGGCCACAGCATAACTCCTTTGGGAAAGGTCGTGAGCTGTGCATATGCAGATAATGTCGGAGACTTCCTTGATTCTGTACGGAACAAACAGAATATTGTAGTAGGTCTTCCTATCACATTGCCAAGAAAGATTGCAGTCAATGTCGCACCGTTCACCCAGTACATGAGATATTGGGATGATGCCCTAAGGCCGAGGAACTGGGCAAAGTTCGCATATTGGCTCGGAAAAACAGTTGGTATTTTTGAAGACGAAAAAGTTGAGATTGATCCTACAACTAATGAGAAGGTGGTAAAACATGACAGGTGATTGTGTATTTTGTAAGATTGTGAAAGGCGAGATAAAATCAGACTTTATCTATGAGAACCATGACTTTGTTGCGTTCATGGACATCAATCCAGTGACAAAAGGACATTGTCTTGTGATTCCTAAAAAACATTACAGATTCTTTGTTGACATGCCTGAGCAAGAGTTTGCAGACGCAAACAAAGTTGTGCACAAACTTTCAAAATCTTTGCTCAAAGCTACAGATGCTGATTTCATAACAGTAGGAATAGAAGGCATGGATGTGCATCATGTGCACATACATCTCATCCCGCGGAAGATGGGGGACAAAGTAGTATCATATAATAGGACAAAATATGATGACGGTGAGATGGATGATTATGCAGAAAAAATAAAAAGCTTTTTATAAGGTTTATTTTTCTGGTTCTAATACGCCGCCATAGCTCAGTCTGGTAGAGTGCCACGCTCATGACGTGGTGGTCCCGAGTTCAAATCTCGGTGGCGGCATTTTTGAGGGGGTGTTAAAATGAAAATCTTGAGTCCTGCATTTGAGGATGGAAGCGCAATACCAGACGAATACACCTGCAAGGGTGCAGACATTTCTCCTGAACTGAGTTTTCAAGATGTTCCTGCAGAAGCAAAGAGTCTTGTATTGATAATGGATGACCCTGACGCGCCAATGGGCACTTGGGATCATTGGGTTGTATTCAATATACCTGTGTCTGTGACAAAGATAGACAAAGGCACAGAACCAGAAGGTGTGGCAGGAACCAACAGCTGGAAAAAGACAGGCTATGGCGGGCCATGTCCTCCGTCAGGCACGCACAGGTATTTCTTTAAACTGTATGCATTGGATGAGATGCTTGATCTGAGCGAAGGCGCGACAAAAGCAGAAGTTCAGAAAGCAATGGACAACCACATCATAGAAGAAGCACAGCTGATGGGAAAGTACAGCAAGTAATAAGTAAACTTTATAAAGGAATTTCTTGGAAATAGATAGTATGATGTCTATGAAGAATGACAAAAGAGAGGAGAAGATACTGGATGCAGTATTTGGAGAAGGTTGCAGGAGCCTTCAGGCGATTTCAAATACTACTGGAATCCCTTACAACCGAGTGCATTATTTCTTTGAGACAAGATTTGGCGGTGCAGAAGCATTGCGAAGATTGAGGCAAAAGGATGATTTTGAGATCGCTGCTGGCTGTTATGAAAAAGGCATGTCCTTGAGAAAATTGATGAAAGCTACAGGCATACCAGAGCATAGATTGAGACCGTTCATCAAAAATGTAAGAAAAGAAGAAAGAAGGATAAGGAGAGCTGCCAATAGGCGCAATAGAAAAGCAAGAGAATTGAGAGAGACTCATGATTCTATAATGAAAAGCATAGATGACCACATACACATAAGATCAATGCAGGAAGATCCTGTTTACAGACATGCTGTGAATCTAACTCAGGAAAGAAGAAGTTATATTCCGTTTGAAAAACTCTATGCAAGGATGCAGGACATCTATGCAGGAAGAAGCATTTTCGAATGCTCAGACAAGTGGGGGATCACAAGGACTGGTGTTGAAGCATTCATATCTTTGATAGGCTTGTATGATTTCTATAAGAGGAGACATTTTGAAAGACTGGTTCCACAGCTTGAACAGAAAGAGACTGCTGTGTTGGATGCGATCTGTATATCAGACTGCTTTTCTGTTCCAGAGATTTCAGATGCGACAGGAATAAGCGAGAATGAAGTCAATATGATAATTACTAACGCAGGGCTGAAAACTGAATTAACAAAAATAAAAAGACAAAAAAATTATCAGGCAGTAGTCGAGGCTTACAAGGATAGGGTTGAAGAAAGAGTCAAGCCGAGCGAAATCGCAAGAGTTGCAGGCGTAACACCTTCTCTCGCAGGAATATATATGCAAAGATTCAGAACAGAGTTAAGAAAAAGAAGAGCAAGAGAAAAACATCCTGAATATTTTGTTTAAATTCACATTAATTCTTTTGCAGCATAA
>JAHWIA010000049.1 GCA_019322855.1 Candidatus Woesearchaeota archaeon
TATTACATTTACAGATTATTGAAGATAGGAGGTTAAAATGAAAGCTTTAGTTGTATATTTTTCAAGGACAGGAAACACTAAAAAAGTAGCTCAGAAGATAAAACAGAATTTAAAGTGCGATATAGAAGAGATAAAAGATGCAGTCAAAAGACAGGGAGTGATGGGTTATATGAAATGCGGCGCACATTCCTCATTAAAAATGTGCACAAAAATTCATGCAACAAAGAAGGATCCGTCCAAATACGATATTGTGATAATAGGAACTCCTGTCTGGGCCTTCAACATGGCAAGTCCTGTAAGGACTTACATCATGAAGAACAAGAAAAAGTTCAAAAAAGTCGCATTCTTCTGCACTTTAGGCGGAAAAGGAAGCACAAAGACCTTCTATGAAATGGGAATGAAGTGCAAAAAGACACCAAAGGCAAAATTAAAGCTTCTTGAAAAAGAAGTAAAAACGAATAAGTTTGCAACAAAAGTAAAAGAGTTTTGCAAAAAACTTAGATGATCACATATTCAGATAAAAGATTAAGAAGTTCAATATGCCTGCGAAGCTCACCCATAAAATATACGGGATCAAAAGATAAGCTGCTGGTCTCGATACTCTATAGAAAGTTATTATTGTCGCGAGTATCATTGCCCACAAAAAGCACAGTTCTATAAAACCGCCCAATGGATTTCTAAGACCGAAGAATATGATTGACCACAATGCATTCAGCACGAGCTGTATTCCAAAGAATATCAAAGCGATCTTCACACCTTTCTTTTTCAGGCCCTTGTCCCACACCAGGAACAGGGCAATACCCATCAATATGAACAAAGTTGTCCATACAGGTGCAAACACCCAATTAGGAGGAGAAATGCTCGGTCTTTGTATTGTAGCGTACCACGTCTGTATTGCAGGAGATGTAAAGAAACTTCCGATTATTCCTGCGAGATTACATATGACAATCGCCAGTATCAATTTAACGACTTTTCTTAGCTTTTTTGTATTTTTCATCTGCTGCCTTCATCTGTTTTACAATCTTTTTTGCCCACGAATATCCAGGATCCCCGCCCCATAACAGCCACGCAATATAACCGTTTGTAGGTCTGCTAGGATTCGACCAGCCAGGCTTCTTGTCTCTCTGATGCCTGGTGAAATAATTCTTCATCCGTTTCACAGTCGCAGGAGCCATTGTGCTTCCTCTTGCAAGATTTGAAGCCCGTACAATACCAGAACCAATGCCTAACTTTCCTGCTTTTTTAGAAGAGAGCCCGCCCCTGTGAAACTTTTTCCTTAACTCAAGACCTCTCTTTGCAGCTTTTCTAACTGCAATAGGCGGCTTGAAATTGATGTGTGAATATCTTTTCAGCATCTTTTTTGCCTCTTTTTACTTTATTTATGATTTGAAGTATTTAAGCTTTTTTAATATTCCAATAGCTTTAAGTGCACTTTTCTCCTTGTCTTTTATTTCAAGCATTAAATCAAAATCAATTCCTTTTGTTTGTCCAATAAAATTTCTGAATTGTCTTAAATCAATGTGCTCTGAATGAGATCCTTTTCTTGCAGACTTCTTCTGATCGCTGTAATGCACCATTATAAGTCCGTCTTTTCTTTTCCAAGTTTTTTTCGCAAGCATCAATCCATGCTTGACAGATTCTCCATTATTTTTGCATTCATGATGAAATTTATCAAAAACAACAGGCACATTCATCTTCTTGCTCAACATTAAACAATCCTTTAAGTCATAACAACGCTCATCATTCTCTATGACAAATCTTTTCTTTACAAAAGCAGGAAGTTTTCTATAGCTCCGTATAAAGCGCCCTATTGATTCTTCTTTATCTCCATAAACTCCTCCAACATGGATCATTACTTTTGCTGTACTATCCAAACCCATGGCCTCAAGAAGCTTGCAATGATATTCAAGCTCTTTTTTGCTGTTTTCAACAATCCTTTTGTCTTTTGCATTTATTAAGACAAATTGGTCAGGATGCATACTGATCCGCATCTTATTTTTTTTGATAAAATCTCCGACAGATTTGAGTTGCTCCTTGAAATGTTTAACCCAGTCTATTTTACATATAGGATGAGATGCAAAAGGCACCAAAGGAGAACCTATCCTGAAAAATAAGAAACCATGCTCTACATTCCATTCCAAGATCTTCTGCAAACAATCAAGATTGTTTTGTACTGTGGAAAGCAATCTTTCTTTAGAATAAGATTTCAATCTGAAAGTAGAATTCGCAGTGCAGCCAATGCTTCTATTTATGCAAGGATAACCTAATTTCATCTTAACCTTTCTTGACAAGATTCACTAAAAACTCTTTAGTTCTCTTTTTTCTGAAGTACTTAAAATAGCTGGGCTTTCTTCGAATACGCGCAATCAATCTTTTCTTTATTATCTCTTTATCTTTCTTGCTAGGCCTCCAACCTTTCATAAAAGACTTTTTGCAGCCTCTTAAACTTACAGTTTTAGTGGCCTTGAAACCCCTTCTTTTCATTTCTTTCTTTAATCGTTCGTGCCTCTTTTTCAGATAAAGAAGTTTGTTCTTGAAAAATAAGATATGCCCTTTCCCTAATCGATAATCCTTTGGTATCTCGCCTGTATCAGGATGCTTTTTCACATACGAAACAAGCATCAGAATCTCTAGATATTCTGCAACTAAGTGCTGGTCTGTCAGACATCTGGGATTTATTATATTGACTCTAACCATCTTTTTTATCAATACCGCCCGCACGGACATTGCCATGATTGCCTTTTGTCTCTTTCTGCGGGAACCGCTTTTCATACTCTTCCATTACCTTGTCTATCGCGATCTTGGAATCTATGTCGCAAAGGTACGATACCTTGAAGATCAAGTACAGCATGTCGCCAATAAAGTTCTCCACTTCTACCTTGTTTTCCTTAATCAATCTCTGCTGTGTCTCAGTGTCCACCCATTTGATAACATTCCAGAACTCGCCGATCTCTTCGTTCATGTTAAGAAGCAGATCCTTCATGCTGTGCGGCGTGCTCCAGTCTCTATCGTCATTGAACTTTTTCACATAGTCTTGCGTCTGTCTCATAAATTCAATCTATTATAATCTTATATTTAAGCCTTATCTTAAATTTCAGAAAATCTTTTATATAATCCATAATATGAATACAGTATGCAATTCAATAAACTAATACCAGAACTCATTGTAACAGACTTGAAGAAAAGTCTAGAGTTTTATGTAGACATTCTTGGCTTCAAGATTGAATACAAAAGAGAAAACTTTGCCTTCATCTCTTTTCAGGGCAGCCAATTGATGCTTGAACAAAACCTGGATTCTGACTGGAACACAGGCAAATTAGAGCATCCGTTCGGCAGAGGAATAAATTTCCAGATAGAAGTAGAGGATGCAGGACTATTGCTTGATTCGTTAAAAAAGAACAATTGTCCTCTAAAGATGGAACTGAAAGAGAACTGGTACAGGAAAGATAACAAACTATTGGGACAGAAAGAATTCCTGGTGCAGGATCCTGACGGTTATTTGCTGAGATTCGCGCAAGAAATAGGAGAAAAAGAAATAAAAAATTAAGCAAATTGCTTTGTCACGTCTTCTTCATCTACTTTCAATGAAAGTATCTCAAAAGATCGTTGTACAGGTTCTGATGCATCGATGTCTTCTATCATCTGTGCAGTCACGCCATTGAACATGTACAGCCACATGTTAGCTGTCTTTCCGTTCAAAGTGTATTCGACAAGCATTACATCCCTATCAAACATATTTTCTGTACTTATCTCGTCAGCACAGTTGAGAGACATTGCCCAGTCCATTGGAGTAAGCCTGTAATATTCGTCATACTCCACTGCGAACTCTTCTTCAGAGTCATCACATCGCTTCGGGTCTTCACAATATGCAACTGCATCTTTTGTGCTCAAGTCAAGATAGACTGTATCGAAGTATTCTCCCCGGATAAACTTTGTAGCTTCTGGAAGAATGATCTTCATCTTGTCCCCTTTCACAAACACTTCATACTGCTGCCTGAAATAAGGAGTCTCTCTCATGTAATAATGCAACTGGTCAGTGTCTGCTTTTGCAATAAGATCTTTGATTTCAGGATCCATGCAATCCACAGGTTCTGCAGGTTTTGTTTCCTTCTCAACAATAGGCTGGACTTCTTTCTCAACAACCGGCTCTTCTGCTACAGGCTCTTCTTTCATGACTTTCTCTCCACCGCACGCACTAAGAACTAGTAGAGAAAGAACAAGCAATACAAACAATAATTTCTTCATAATAACACCCCCATTATCAACCAATGAAGTTTTCCCACTTATAAATCTTTCTGAAAAAGAAAAAGAAATAAAAAATTAATAGCCTTCAGGCATCTCAATGTCGCCGAGCTGTTCTAACTGCTCCTGCATCTGTCTCAATAATTCTGTCATGTCCTGGAATTCTACATCTGTAGGCACATCGAACATCTCTTCGCCGAACTTTGCAGGATTGCACTTTACATTCATTGCTTGTTCCTTGATGTATTCTGGGCTTACCTTTGGCATCTCTTCCGAAGGCATGTCTTGTTTCTCAAGCTTCATCTTTATGCCTTTCTTTGTGTCAGGATCCCATGAATAAAGCATGTCATCCCTGATTATGGATTCTGCACTGCCCTGCGGAGTCACTGTCAAGGTCTTTATCCTTTTCTCGCCTTTCATGTAGGTTGTGGCAGTTATTCCTTCCATTTCATACTCGCACTTGTAAGGCACGTTCAGCATGAATGCCTTTGCCATGTCTGTCACCAGACTTGCAGTCGTCTCTCCTGCTGCTTCTTCGACTTCTCCTGTCATGTCGCCTGTATCTTCTACTGCTTTTTCACTGCCGCATGCGCTAAGGACAACTAAAGAAACAACAAGCAATACTAACAATAATTTCTTCATAAAAACACCTCCTAGAAGCTGATGAACTATTTTCCCTTATAAACCTTTCTGCCCGCACTCACTTTCCTGGAAAGGACCTTGTCCATCTCATTCAACACAGCGATGTCATTGATGTGGTTGCTGAACTTCATTACGCATCTTATTCCGTCCAATCTTCCGTCGATAAGCGCGAGCGCACCTAATCTGTCAACAATCGTGTGCCTGGCGATCTCTGCGTCATACTTTTCCTGCGCTTTCCATTGTTCTTCTGTGCTTACAGGCAAGAACACATTATCAACACTGAATCCATGGCCCAAGCCGTAGCTAGGATTTGCAAATGCAGTCAAAAAAGACGCAAATCTATCCCTGATTGCAACAGGAAGAAAATTAAGATATTTCACATGCTCTGCATAACGTCTTGCACCTGCAAGTTCTTTTTTATAATTTTCAGGAGTCATCTCTATTTCAAAAGTCTGCTCACCTATAGGAAAATAATCAGTTGTCGCGTGCATGAATATGCCGTGATCTATCGGCAGGAAAGATAATTTATCAGTTATGAAGGGCTGTCTTAAAGTGAGCATAATATTCTCTTTGCCTTGTTCAACAACTCCCACTTCATCTAATTTCCTGCAAAGAGTCAATTCCTCATCGCCTGTGTTAGGAAATACTTCTGTATCAGTGAAATGAGTAAAATAAGGAATGTACTGTGATTTTTTCTTGGGAGGCATTCTTCTCACTATAATGTACACATTGTCAATCCCATAGCCATACTTCAAGGTTGAAGTTACATGCTCCACATTGATGATCTTTGCAGGACCATCTTTCAATAAGATAGACCTTCTGCACGGAACAGCATTTTGCAAAGAATGTTTAACATTACCCCTCACTGTATTGAAAAGAATGCCGGTATCTTCAGAAGCAGGATGGAAAAGCGCATTAATTGGATTTCCGCTGTAGAAGCATAGGCCTTCAAGCTCGAAAGTCTTACCTATTGTTTTCTGTAATGACATGTCTTAAAGAGTTTGGGATTCATTTTATAAAGGTTATTACTTCTTTTAAATACTAACAATTCTTTATATACATATATTTGAATCTCATTCTCATATGGCAGAGCTAAAGAAAGTACTTTCATTTCGGGCGATTCTACTGATAACTGTGAATTCTATTATGGGAACCGGCATCTTTTTCCTGCCGGCAGTAGGTGCGAGAGTAGGAGGTCCTGCGAGCCTGCTTGCCTGGATTGCATTGTCATTGTTGTGCATCTATATTGCAATGTGTTTTGGCGAACTGACTTCTATGTATCCAAAGTCAGGAGGCATCTATGAATTCTGCAAGCATGCTTATGGAAGATTCTTTTCATTTTTGATAGGATGGACAACATTCATCGCAGGCAATGTGACAATCGCGATGCTTGTTGTCGGCGCAATACAATACTTGCTTCCTGTCAAAGCGCCTTTACTTACAATACCTGTCTGCTTAGTTTTCATCTTGATGTTCAACTATATTGCGTTCAGGGGGATGAAGACGAGCGCAGTCATGCTTATTGCATTCGCATTCATTACCTTGCTCGCAGTTCTTGGTCTTGCTATTCCAGGACTTTTCAGGATGGACCTTGCAAACTTCACTCCGTTTATGGTATTCCCTGCGACAAGTATCTTTGTGACAATCT
>JAHWIA010000050.1 GCA_019322855.1 Candidatus Woesearchaeota archaeon
TCAATTATACTTTCTACTCTGGAGTGTCAATAAACTCTTTTATAGCCGGTTCTTTACTACAGACTCATGGTTGTACGTTTGTCACACAGGGAGCTAGATTTACCTAAGATAGAGATAGGAAGACTGCTGGAAATAGCAGCAGAACACAAGGAAATAATCTCGCTAGGACCTGGCGAACCAGACTTCAACATGCCTGAACCATTGGTTGAGCATCTGAAAAAGATAGCAAACAAATGCAACCACTATAGCCCGCCTGGCGGAAGGCATGAATTCAAGGAAGCAATCATAAAAAAGCTGAAGAAAGAGAACAAGATAAAGGCAAAGCCTGAGAACATAGTGGTTACGTGCGGAAGCCAGGAAGCATTGATGATTGCGAGCGCGTGCACAATGGATGCAGGCGATGAGATGATGATACCTGATCCTAGCTTTTTTGCATACCTCCCTACTATCGAACTGTTCAATGCAGCGCCTATTTTTGTTCCAGTAAAAGAAGAAGAGGGTTTTGCACTGAATCCGGATGAAGTTAAAAAAAGAATAGTGCCGGGAAAGACAAAAGTCCTATTGATAAACAGTCCGTGCAATCCTACAGGCAATGTCCTGAAGAAAAACATACTTGAAGAATTGGCAGACATTGCAGTTGACAATGACATGTACATATTTTCAGACGAAGCTTATGAAAAAGTCATCTTTGATGATGCTAAACACGTTAGTATTGGATCATTGAATGGCATGGAGGATAATACTGCTTCATTCTTTTCATTCTCAAAGACGCATGCAATGTGCGGTTTCAGGCTAGGTTTCTGTGTCTGCAATCCTAAGCTTGCAGAAGCCATCACAAAAACTCACATCTACACGACAATCTGCGCACCGACTGTCTCGCAAAAGTTGGGGACAAGAGCCTTGAGCCTACCAAGTCTGTATACAGACAAGATGGTGACACAATACCAAAGAAGAGTAAGATTGATGTTGACGAGATTGAATGAGATGGGCCTGTTCTGTGTCGAACCGAAAGGAGCGTTCTATTGCTTTCCAAATATCCAGTCAGTGGCAAAAGACAGCAAGAAGTTTGCTTACGACCTGTTGAAAAAAGCCAAGGTCGCGGTTGTTCCTGGAGTTGATTTTGGAACTAATGGAGAAGGCCATGTAAGATGCAGCTGCGCGACAGACATACAATTGATAGAAAAAGCAATGGATAAGCTTGAAGATTATATCAAAAAAATAAAACAGAAAAGATTACGAAGATAAAAAATAGAGGACAAGACAGATGAAGACAGAAGTTCTGGAAAATGCAGGGAAAAAGGTTGTTCTTTTAGGCAATGAGGCAATTGCAAGAGGCGCAATAGAAGCAGGCATAGGAATGGCGGCTTCATATCCAGGAACTCCAAGCTCAGAAGTTCCTATTGTTCTTTCATCTGTAGCAAAGAAATGCGGTTTTTATTTTGAATACAGCAGTAATGAAAAGGTTGCATTCGAGACCGCAGCAGGCGCAGCCTGGTCTGGTGTCAGGGCAATAACTTCTATGAAACACTTTGGCTTGAATGTTGCGAGCGACAGTGTGATGCCTGTTGCATATACTGGTGTTTTAGGCGGTTATGTCTTAATAGTTGCAGACGATCCAGAAGGATGGAGCAGTGCACAGTCAGAACAAGATACAAGACATTTCTCAAGGATGGCAAGGATGCCGACGATTGAGCCGAGCAATGCGCAGGAATGCCTTGACTTCACAAAAATGGCCTTTGACATCTCAGAAGAGTTCCAGATTCCAGTCATCTTAAGAACAACTACAAAAGTGAGCCATTCTATAGGTACTGTTAAATTAGGAAAAATAAAGAAGCCAAAGACAAAAGGCAGGTTCAAGAAGGATTTTGAAAGATATTATAACATAAAACCTAATCTTCAGATGCTTCACAAGAAGATAGACAAGAAATTAGAAGACATAGGAAAGAAATACAGCAACAAGTTCAATAAAATAATCCAAGGCCAGGGAGACATAGGCATAGTGACGAACGGAGTTTGTTTTGAGTATGCAAAAGAAGCTTTGCAGGAATTGAAGATAAAGCCTCCTATTGCAAAGATAGGCATGACAAATCCTATTTCAAGCACATTCATCTCAAATTTCATAAAAAACAAGAAGACAATACTTGTATTGGAAGAGTTAGAGCCCATCATAGAGGATTACATTAGATTAATCGCAAAGGAAGCAAACCCAAGATTAAAGATACATGGTAAAGACTTGTTGTCAAGGGCAGGAGAATATAACCTGGAAAGAATAATGCCTGCTTTGGAAAAAGTTTTCAAGAAAAAGTGCGATATAAATTTCAAGACGCACCAGACAAAAACATTATCAGCACAAAAAAATCTTCCTCCAAGAAAACCAGTCTTTTGCCAGGGCTGTCCTCATCGTTCTACATTCTATGCAGTAAAGAAAGTTTATGGCAAGGATGCAGTCTTTGCAGGCGACATCGGCTGTTACATCCTAGGAATCTTCGAACCATATGACATGGGAAATTTTTGCATCAGCATGGGTGCGAGCATCGGCATCGGCCATGGAATAACAAAAGTTAGTGATCAGGAAGTCATTTGTTTTGTAGGAGACAGCACATTCTTCCATGCAGGAATGCCTCCTATCGCCAATTTGAAATTTAATGACGGAAAATCTCCATTGATAGTTGTATTGAACAATGACATAACTGCCATGACAGGGCATCAACCGAACCCTGGAAGCGGAGTGACTGGGATGGGTGAGAAAGTTGCACCTGTAGTGATAGAGGATGTTGCAAAAGCATTAGGTGCTGACGTGAAGAGTGCAGTCGCATTCAATCACAAGCAATTAGTGGAAAATCTGCAGCAATTCAAGGACAAGAAAGGACCACGCGTGCTTGTGAGCAACGGAGCGTGCAGGTTGTTGACAAAAAGACAGAACCAGAAAAAAGGAATCAAGTTCATCAAATTCAAGATAGATCAAAACAAATGCAAGAAATGCGGAACGTGCACAAATCTGTTTGCATGTCCTGCGATAAGCGAGCTGAGAGAGAAAAAAGGAGATGTTCCTACTTATTACATAGATCCAGATATGTGCTGGGGCTGTTCAGTATGCTCACAGATATGCCCTTACGGTGCGATACATCCTATTGCGCCAAAGACTGTTTCAAAAAAGAACGGAAAATAAAACAAAAATGAAATTCGATTTGATGTTGACCGGAGTCGGAGGAGAAGGCGTGCTTACTGCCGGCGTTCTTCTAGCGCGAGCAGCGAACCTTGAGGGTCATTATGTGAGGGGTGTCCAATTGCACGGCCTTGCACAGAGAGGAGGTACTATCCCTACTTTTGTGCGTTTCGGTTCTGAGAAAGAATTGAGTTCGCCAGGCATAATGCAGGCAAATGCAGACTTGGTGCTTGCTTTCGAACCAATGGAAGCTGCAAGAGCTGTATTTTACGCGCGGAAAGAAAAGACAAATTTCATTATCAACGATAACCCGCATATGCCTGTGTACGCAAACCTGCTTGATGTTCCATATCCAAAGATGAACACAATAATAGAAAAGATCAAGCCGTTTGCAAAAGACATCCACATCTTCAAGGCGCACGAAATGGCAAAACAAGAACTAGGAAACACAATCTATGGGAACATCATATTGATTGGTGCTGCAATAGGAGCTGGCTTTTTGCCGTTAAAGGAAAAGAATGTCAAGGAAGCGATCAAAATAACAGTTCCTGGCGATATTGAAGCCAATCTAAAAGCCCTTGATATTGGAATAAAATTAGGAAAGAAAAGATGAACTATTATTTGAAAAAGCTGTTGCTTGTACTTCCTGCAATAATTCTTGTTATTCTGTTCATGATAATTCCGGCGCCTGAAAGACTGGGTTATGGGGGCTGGATGACTTTATTGATATTTCTTATAGTGATTTATTTCTGGGTGCTGGAGATATTGCCGCTTGCAGTCACAGCAATCATCGGAGTTGCTTTGTTGCTCGCGACAAGGGCTGTGAGCTTCTCAGACGCATTGTCCGGTTTTAGTTCTTCTGCTTTCTTTTTGATACTTGTAGGATTCGGTATCGCGATAGGTCTTGTTGTTACAGGATTGGACAAGAGAATTGCATGTAAGATACTATGTCATTGCAGTACAGAAAGAAGCATAATATTGGGCACTATAATTATAACTGCAGCGCTTTCAATGATAATGTCAAACACGACAACAGTCATATTGATGATACCTATTCTTAGGCACTTGGTAGAGAGGACAAAGATAAACAGGATTGCGCTATTCCTTGCAGTTGCATTCGCAGCAAATATCGGCGGTGTTGGAACTGTAATCGGTTCTCCGCCAAATGTGATAGCTGCACAAGCAATAGGCTTGAATTTTATTGAATGGTTTGTAATTGGATTTCCTTTTGCAATAGTCATGCTCGCGCTTTTGTTTGTCTCTTTCTTAATTTATTTCAAACTGAAAAACAAAAAAATAAAGATAAGGGTGAGCAAACTGAAAGCGATGTCAAGAAAAGAGAAATGGACTTCCCTGATAATCTTGGCGACAGTAATCGCCTGGTTCACTTCCCCTCTTCACGGTCTTTCTACAGTAACTGTTGGATTGATAGGAACAGCTTTGATGCTCGTGTTCATATATTCTTGGAAAGACTTCCAGAAATATACAGACTGGAGTGTTGTCTTCCTTATCGGCGGAGCCATATCTTTAGGGACTGCGCTTCAAGCGACTGGTGTCGCGCATTGGCTTGCAGAAAATGTGATAAGCATAACAGGAATAGAACATCCGTTATTGATAATCTTTGCTCTTGTGATATTTTCGATCGTGTTCACGCAATTCATTCAGAACACTGCGACAGCTGCGATGATAGTGCCTGTTCTTATAGCATTATCTTCTGTCTATGGAACTGCAATTAATGCATTTGTCTTTCCTGTGATAATCGGCGTGTCAATGACCTTCCTTCTTCCGCCAGGAACCGCGCCTAATGCTCTTGTGCATAGTGAAACAAAAATAAGAACAATAGACATGATAAAAGCAGGCATTCTGCCGACGATCTTTGCTTTCGCCTGCTTATTCATACTTTCCTGGATAATGTTGTGAAAATATGATCAAGCTTTCCAGGTTCCGTGGATGATTTCCCACTCTTTCTTTTCATAATTGAACATTTCGTCTTCATTGAACCACAAGTTGATTTCTCTGTTTGCTTCTTCCACACTTCCTGAAGCATGCACAAGATTTCTTATCACTCTTTTGCTCTCGTCTGCAACAGGATACGAATCAACACTGAAATCTCCTCTTATTGTTCCTGGAATGGCTTGTTTCGGTTCTGTATCTCCCACGATCTTTCTTCCGATCTCAACAACATGATGTCCCTCAAATACGATCGCAACTACCGGATTTATTTGCAATCCCTGCATGTTCCATCTTCTTACTTTATCTCCGATCTCTTCTGCAGTCTCTTTCAGTTCCTCTCCCCTTTTCTTTGCAGCTGCTATTGTCTTATCACCGACACTCTTCTTCCAGATAGGGTCGTCTGCATAATGCTCTCCTAACAATTTTTCATCAGGATATACCATCTTGATGCCTGCGATCTTGAATCCTCTTTGCTCGAATCTCTTTATTATTTCCCCGACCAGACCTCTTTGTACAGAATCGGGTTTTGCTATTATCAAAGTCCTTTCAACCATTTTGTTTCCCTCCAATTAATTAAGTTTCAAATATCTCTGCCATTCAAAGAATTGATTTCTTTTGTCTCCTAACGGATAATTCAGATGATCGCATTTCACGCTCGTGTCGCACCAGGTCTCGAATCCGTGCATGTCTCTCGCGTCCTTGTAGAAAAAGACATCTTCTGTAGTGTTCTCTTTTCTCCTCAACTCTATCTTTTCCATAACTTTTCTTTTTATCAAGGTACAGCCGAAACCGCCTACTGCGATCTTCATCAATCTGTCAAGCAAGACTTCCTTCAAAGTCATCATCCTTGCCTTGTCGCCTGAGAAATCGTAAAGTACAGGAAAGACTCCTGCTTTTCCATTGACAATCTTTCCTACCAGATAAACTCCAGTGATGATGTCTTTGTCGTGTTCAATCAGTTTTTCTATCACATCTGGTGGAAGTATCACATCACTGTCAACAAAAAACAAATAGTCATAATCTCCTTTCAGAAACTCTTGTTGCACCCTTTTTCTCGCGCTCAAGATGACATCGAAGGGTTCTTCATCTTCTTTTGGAACATACCGTATCATCTTTGTTTTATTCTTCAGTTTCCTGTTCTTGTCAATCCTTCCTTTCAAAAGAATGCTATAGGTGTCTTTAGGGCTTGTTTCAATCACCAGGACCTCAAAATCACGGTAAGTAAGATTGCCAAGGCTGTCGACAAAGGGTTCTGCACAGTACTTGTGCCCTTCATATGTCACAAATGCCAATAAAACCTTTTTT
>JAHWIA010000051.1 GCA_019322855.1 Candidatus Woesearchaeota archaeon
CAACAAAAAACCCAGCACACTCTTTTTCCCTGCCATGCTCGATTTAGAGCAATCTCTTATATATAAAGATAGTGGTTGACGATATGTTTATATAACTCGAATGACAATTAGCTTTTTGTGGAGCCTATAAAACTTTCAAAAAAAGAGAAAACAGGTTATGTGATTTTTTGCATCATCTTCGCACTATTATTGATAGTATTTCCGTGCAAATTCTTGCTGTTCAATCAGTCCTTCTATCACTCGCAGTTCGACAAGACCGGAGTATATGCACAATTAGGAAAAGAAAGAGCAGACAGCACATTGGAACAGATCTTTTCTTTTATGAACAACAAGCGAGATAAAATAGAAGGCTTTGATGAAGCAGAGATCTCGCACATGAAGGACGTACGCAATCTTGTCGGGAAATTGAATGTATTGTTTTATGTATTATTGATATTGTTTGCATTATTCTTGATTATTTTTTTAATATGGTTTAATCAGAAAGAAAAATACAAGTGCTTGTCTACATCATTCATCTACAGCGGATTGATCTGCATCATTATCATAACTACAATAGGAATAATTGCTGTGATTGATTTCAATCTTACATTCATTTTATTCCACAAGCTCTTCTTTCCGATGGGAAATTACACTTTTGATCCATCAATTTCCTTGCTAAAACAGATGTTTCCAAACGAATTCTTCTACAACTACGTTATAAGGTGTGCGTTCACTAGCTTGATTGCATCTGTGATTCTGATAATTTTGGGTTTTGTCTACAACAAGTGGTCAATTTTTGTCAGAATCGGGCGTGACCGTTAATAGAAAAGTTTATATACATCATTTCAAACCTAAGGATGCATGTTAAACATTTTCAAGAGGTTGTTAGGGAGGATTTTCAAAGATTTGTTCAAGTCAAAAAAACACATCAGGATTGGCTTGTACGGTCCGCCGAACGCTGGCAAGAGCACATTAGCAAACAGAATCTGCAAGGACTGGCTTGGCGAAGAAATGAGCACTGTTTCTAATATCCCTCACGAGACAAGAGAAATTGAAATTAAAGAACAGATCAACATAAAGAATGAGGGAAATGAATTAAGTTTCAATCTTGTTGACACGCCTGGAATCGCGACAAAAATAGATTATGAAGATTTCATAAAGAAAGGCCTGAAAAAGAAAGAGGCAAAACAGAGAGCAAAAGAAGCTACAAAAGGAGTCATAGATGCTATCAAATGGCTGGATGATATGGATGTCGTTGTTGTTGTCCTTGACAGCACACAAGACCCTTATTCTCAAGTTAATATCACGATCGTAGGCAACCTGCAGGCAAGAGACATACCTGTTTTGCTTGTCGGAAATAAGGTAGATTTAAAAAGATCAAACATAAAGAAGATACAGGCAGCATTCCCCCAATATGACATTGTCGGAATAAGTGCACAGTACGGCAATAATGTAGACAAGTTTTACGAATCTTTGATTAATACTGCAAATACTTAATCAAAAAAAGGAGGTAGTATAGATGTTAACTATTCAATACGTCCCACATTCTGAGTTTACTAATCTAGATGGTGCTCAGAAGATCAAAAAGATACTCAATCTGGTCAAGGAAGAAAAGATAGTGATGGTCGAAGGAAAGCTGAAGAAGACAGAAGAGGCTGAATTGATCCAGAAAACAATGGAGATGATTGACCAGAAATTCAAAGGTATAGAAATCGCAAGCATTGATCCTCAAGAGACCAGTGCTATAAAGAAGTTTGTTTTCAACATGCTTCTCGGGGATAGGACAGGCGTGACACTTATCGGTCCTGCGACTGTCGTAAAAAGCATAAAGAAGGATCCAAACAAGATACAGCTGTTCACAAAAGGAACAAGAAGCAAAAAAAGAAAGGTTAGAAAGAAAAAGTAAAATGCCACACCAATGCGTAAGATGCAATACATTCTATGAAGACGGTGCAAATGAACTTCTAAAGGGCTGTCCATGCGGCGCTAAATTATTCTTCTATGTTAAGAAAGACAGTCTTGAAGCTGTCAAAGAACAGGCCCCTAAACTGACAAAGAAAGAGGTCAAGCAGATAGAAAAGGACATCAAAGAGATGATAGGTGCGAAAGAACTGGATGCCCCTGTCATATTAGACTTTGAGAGCATCAAGCTTAGCAAACCAGGACAGTATGAACTTGATCTTGTGCAATTGTTCAAAGGAGAGCCTCTTGTATACAAACTAGAGGACGGAAAATACATCATAGACATTCCATCTACATTCCAGATTGCGCGAAAAGATAAAAAAGAAGAAAAGAAATAGTTCTTTTTTGTAAATATTCTATTAATATTAATCTCATTAAAATTCTTATAATTTTTTCTTGTAAATACTTATTAAAACTCATTGCTAAGATAATAGTATGAAAAAAATAATTTATCTTACAATTGCAGGACTTGCATTACTATATTCTGCGAGTGTAAGCGCGCAAGGATTATATGCAGACTGCAGTAAAAAGAAAAAGGAAAGAACTAATATAGAGCAAAGAGCAGAAAGGTCAAGCACTACAGAAAGCAGAAAGAAGGTCACAATAACAGAAGATGAAAACAATCACATCATTTATCTTGAAGGAAGGAAAGATCCAATAATCATTCCCAAACGGAAAAAGAAAAATCTTGAGACTGATGTAGAGACAGAGACAATAGAAGTGACATATAGAAGAGAGACTACAAGAACAAAAGAACCTGCACAATCTTCCCTGGAAAAAAAGACAGAAACAAATTACAAGCAAGAACTTTTGAAACAGGATCTTGCAATTGTTGATTACATAAGAAAACAGAGGCAAGCAAGATGAGTTTTCTTGAAAAGCTTGCAAAAGACTTGAAAAGAAAGAGCAAGATCGCAATGTTGACTGTCACGCTCAGTAGCAGCATTATCCTGCCTGCATGCCAGGTTGTAGTGAACAGCTATGATAACAACAATAGTTCTTCATACGCTCATACATATAACTCATCCTCATACTTCAATCTAGAACCGCAGATTGCAGAAAATAAAAATAAAGAAGAGAAGAAAGAGACTGCTGAAAGATCAAAACCTTATACAAATCCTCTTGTGGACAGATTATATCAATTAGAATATGGCGCACGAAGGACAGCGCAAGATTCCAAGAATGGCATTTCACCAGAAATCCTAGAATCACAACTAAGAATTGCAGACTATGTCGCACGATATGAAGATAGATGGACACAGGCAGATGTCAGGCTTTTGCTGCATAAAATGTGCGGGCCCGAATACAGCTCATTGTTATCTTCAGGAGAAAAGGAAATATTGCAAACAGAATTACAATATCTTGCAGAAAATAAACAAGGAGAAGAAAGATTATTCATTGGAAAGAAATGGACAGATCAAAAATTCAAAAGACTGCTCAGAATATTCAAGGATAGTGAATTTTATGATAGAATAAACCAGCATTACAAACAAGTTCTTGCTAACCGCAACTACTTCTAGAAAACGAGCCCTTCCTGAAGCAGCCAATCAGGCTTTCCATAGCCTGAAACGGCTGTTTTAAGCTTATAAATGAATGCAAAATTTTATAAATAACTCACGAAATTAGTACATTAAATAAAATTTGTTTGGGTGATGAAAAAATGAGTATTGTTGGATTTAACTTTACAAAAATATCTGCTGAGAAAAAAGAGGGTGCAAAAGGCAAGATCAACATTAAAAACAATATAATCTTCAAAGATGTTGCTGAACAGTCAATGAGTCTTGGTAACAAAGACAACAAGGCATTGAAAGTTGATTTTCAGTTCATCTCGGATTATTTGCCAGATCTTGGCCAGATAAGCATCGAATCAAGTGTCGTTGCACTGAGGCCTGCATCAGAGATACAGGAAATCATCAAGAATTGGAGCGAAAATAAACAGCTTCCAACAGATATGGTTGAACAGATGTTCGGTTATGTGCTGAGAAGATGCAATATCAAAGCATTGGTATTGGCAGAAGATCTTAACTTGCCGAGTCCAGTGCCTTTGCCAAGGGTTGAGAGCAAACCAGCAGAACAAAACGAAAAAACCGAGTGAATGATTAGATGATTGCATTCTGAAAATGGCAGTCAAGGAAATAAAACTAAAGATTAGCGAAGCTGTCCAAGATGATGTCAATAAGGGCATTGTCAGAATTGATAGCAATTACATGAATCAGATAGGTGTAAAACCTGGGGATATAGTAGAGATTGAAGGGGAAAGAAAGACTGTCGCTATTGTTGGAAGAGCATATCCAGGAGACATCGGGCTTAATACTATCAGAACAGATCCTTTGATAAGAAGAAACTGTAAAGCCAGTATTGGAGACATGGTTACAGTAAGAAAGACTGCTGTTGAAGAGGCGCAGAAGATTGTGATCGCGCCTGCAAGAAAAGACATCAAGGTAAGTGCATCACCCACGGTTTTCAAGAGAGGCCTTCTAGGAAGAGTGCTTAAGAAAGGAGATGTTGTTTCTCTGGGCGGCGCGACTAAAAGAAAGCTGGCGATGAGCGATAATCCGTTCTTTGATGATATATTCTCTAGCATGTTTGATGAAAATTTCATGGGCTTCGGACTTGGAAGCATCAGGTTTGTTGTAGTTGACACAGCTCCTAAGAAATATGTAATCATCACTGAGAATACCACTGTCGAATACAAGCCAGAAGCAGTGGAAATCATTGAAGATGAAGCAATGCTCGGAATCGCTTACGAAGACATTGGCGGACTGAAAGAAGAGATAACAAAGATAAGGGAGATGGTCGAGCTTCCATTGAAGCATCCTGAGATATTTGAGAGACTCGGCATAGAACCTCCAAAAGGAGTTCTATTGCACGGACCACCAGGAACAGGTAAAACACTTCTGGCAAAAGCAGTAGCTAATGAAACAAACAGCAATTTCATATTGATAAATGGTCCAGATATCATGGGCAAGTTCTATGGCCAGTCAGAAGAGAATATCAGAAAAAAGTTTGAAGAGGCTGAAAAGAATTCGCCTTCTATTATATTCATAGATGAGATAGATGCTATAGCTAGCAAGAGAGAAGACATACATGGAGAAGTGGAAAAAAGAGTAGTTGCTCAGTTGCTCGCAATGATGGACGGCCTGAAAAGCAGAGGAAAGGTTGTAGTTATCGCAGCATCAAACATCCCTAACATGCTCGATCCTGCATTGAGAAGACCGGGACGATTTGATAGAGAGATAGAGATAGGCGTGCCAAAGAAAGCAGGCAGGCTAGATATATTAAAGATACATACAAGAAACATGCCTCTTGACAAGAGTGTCAATCTCAAGAAGATCGCAGAAATCACATATGGTTTTGTTGGGGCGGATCTTGCAGCACTTGCAAAAGAAGCTGCAATGATTGTTCTTAGGAAAGTATTGCCTGACCTTAAACTTGATCAAGAAGAACCTATTCCTAAAAATGTCCTTGAAAAGATGATAATCAAACAGCAAGACTTCACAGATGCCTTGAAAGTGGTAAGGCCTAGTGCAATGAGAGAAGTCATTGTCGAAGTACCGACTATAGCTTGGGAAGACATAGGAGGAATGCAAGAAGCAAAGCAGGAATTGAAAGAAGCAGTGGAATGGCCATTGAAACATCCCGAAGCTTTCAAAAGGTTAGGTATAAGCCCGCCAAAAGGCATACTTGTCTATGGTCCGCCAGGTACAGGCAAAACGTTACTCGCAAAAGCTGTTGCTCACGAGAGTGAAGCTAATTTCATACTCGTCAAAGGACCAAGCATGCTCAGCAAATGGGTCGGAGAAAGCGAGAGAGGAATAAGAAAGATATTCAGCAAGGCAAGACAGACCTCGCCTTGTATCATCTGTTTTGACGAGATCGACAGTATCGCGCCAAAGAGGGGCGCAAGTTCTGATACACAAGTCACTGAACGGGTATTGAACCAGTTATTGACAGAGATGGACGGTCTTGAAGAATTGAATGATGTTGTCATAATCGCAACCACGAACAGGCCAGACATCCTTGACAGTGCATTATTGCGTCCGGGCAGATTTGACAGGATAATGATGGCAGGAGTTCCTGATGAAGAGACAAGACTTGAGATTTTCAAGGTTCACACAAAAGGCATGCCATTGAAGGATGTAGATCTGAAAAAATTGGCAAAGAAGACAGAAGGTTATGTAGGCGCAGACATTGAAGGCATCTGCAGGGAAGCTGCGATGCTCGCGCTAAGAAAGGACATCAAGACAAAAGAAATAAAGATGGAGCATTTCGAAGAAGCATTGGGCAAGGTAAAAGCAAGCGCGAACAAGGACATCCAACAATTATACAAGTCGCTGGAGAGCAAGTTCAAGCAAGCTACTGCAACAGAATTAAAGAAGGAAGCTCCTAGTTATGTTGGTTGAGGGCAACATTTATAAAA
>JAHWIA010000052.1 GCA_019322855.1 Candidatus Woesearchaeota archaeon
CTTGTATTGTGTTATAGCTATAGTATCTCAGGTTTCTTATCAATGCCTGTCCAGGACATGCAGGATAATCAACACCGTCGTAATCTCCGTTCAAGTAGCATTGATCAACAGATGTAATCTTTGGCCTTAGCTCAAATTTGCCGTCCCTGCAGATCTCGTGCGCAACAGGAACATAATTCTTTGATTGTATCTCATTGTTCTGGCAATAGTATTCGACCAGGTTTGTTCCTGCACAATAATCAGTGAAGCTTGTATTGCCTTTTGTGGTGGTTCCTTTCTGGGTAGGATCGTCTCCGCCGTCATTCTGCACGCAGGCATTTGGATCCGGCGTGTAAGGAGTGACGTCGATTGTTATTGTGTCTGTACCTGTTGCAGTGTCACTGTCAGTAACAGTCAAAGTAATGGTATGTGTGCCTGTTGACAAGACTGGATTGATGCTGTTCCCGCTGCCAAGGTCTCCGTCAATGTCAGATGACCATGTCAATGAGTTTCCTGATAATGTGCCGTCTTCAGGATCTGTTCCTGTTCCTGTAATCGTGACTGCTGCACCTTCTACCACAGTGATTCCGCTCGCCGGCGCAGTTATCTGTGCAGTTGGAGGTTGGTTCAGTCCAGGCTGTTCAATATCGAATATAACTAATTTCCATCTGCCCTGGCTGCAATCGAATGTATTTGCGCCCATGTCAGTACATGTATAACCAATTGCGAAATTATGACCATAAACAAAGGTGTTCAAATCTACATTTATTGCTGCGTTTCCGCTGTTCAAGCACCATTGGCTTCCAGCTACTGGTGTACAGGACGAGGTTACTGGCACCCAGCTGTTCGCATTGTTTAAGAAGTAAAACGTGTTCCATACATAGTCATCAGTCGCAGCCAAAGTTGCAGATGCGCTTCCTGTTGCGTCTAATGTGAAAGTATCTGGATTTAATGCTAGTTTTCCATCTGGAGCTGTTGCCCAGTCAGGATAGAAGATAGTTGCTCTTCCGATAGGTCCGCCGAATGCCTGCGGCGGCGGCGGCAGGACCTGCACCTGGCAGCCTATTATGAAAATTACTAAAAATACTGGAATTAGAATGAATGCTAAATTTCTCCTCATCAATATCACCTTTTTATAGTCTTATATCTGAAAATAAGAATCGCTCATATATAAACGTTTGCTGTGTTTTCCTATCTAGACTTGCGTTTTCTCCAGTATTCGAAAAACACAACTCCGATTATGATGATTGCGGTGATTATCAGAATAATAAGCTTATTGTTGATGCAAACATTCAGCATGAACAAGGCCTTGCTTATCTTGACTTCGATTATTGCTGCGAAAAGCAGGATGATTATTGCAAATACTAGTAAAAAAATGCTGCTCTTCAAGACTGGCCAGAATTTAGTGAAGCTGAACTTTTCCCTGACAATGGCTTTTGAAAGAACGCCTCCTGCAATAGCTGCCAATAGATAGCTTCCCACTTCTGGAATCATATGGAAGAACATTATTCCCAGGTTGCAGGCGATCAGGCTTGTCGAAGGTAAAAAACCAATGGCCTTGCCAGATTGTATGAGTATGACTCTTGCCAGTGCAGAAGCAAATATGCTTGCATTAAGTATTAGTATCAATAATGCGCCGCTTCCGTAGAAGAATGAAAGCGCGAAACAGATGAGCATGACTAGCAGATTGTTCTCAAAGATCATCACGATCTCGTTCTGCTGCTGCGGTATTGGCGGCGGAGGGATGCCTTCTAATTGCTCTGCGATCGCCAGATTTATTCCTGTCTCTCTGCCGTAAAGATTCTCTTCTGAAAAGACCAATGTAGGATTCATCAGAGAAAGTATGAATAGTGTGATGAAAACTCCGATAAAGAAGTATATGAAGAAATCAATTATCGCTCTATGCCGTTGAAAAAAAGGCGCCTTTCCAATTATCTCTTCTCTTGTCTCGTATCTCAAAAGATAATAAACAGTCGGCAATGCCAATATTACTGTGAATAAGATAGTGCATATGCCGATGAACTGATGCGAAGCTATCCTGTAGAACAAGACATAACTTGTCGCGAACGCAATTATTGTGAATATGACGCCTAAGAATAATGAGTAAGAAGCATTATGAATTAATTTCTTTGTTGTAATGATTCGTTCAAAAACCATTTTTATTTCAGATAGGTATAGGCTTTGTCTATCTGCTCCTGTGACCAGCCACTATCTATTAAGTGCTGGCACACTGCTTCATAGTCGTAGCCTTGCATCTTTGCCTTTCTTACAAAATCCACTAATTTTCTAGTATCAGGGTCGAAAGGTTTTGCTTTTGGCATGCCAGGTTTTGTTTTCTTTGGCAGGATTTTGAACAAGATGAATATCAATAAAAGTACAATCACTGCGAGCGAAATGTAGAATGGATAATTAGGTTTCTTTTTTCTTGCTTCTGCCAGCTCTGTCGCTTGGTTTTGCAAGGTGCTCTGCAATTGCAATTTTTGCTGCTGCAATTGTTCTATACTATTTTGCAAGTTAATCTTTTCCTGCTCTAATCTTTGCACTTGAGTCTCGTACTGCTGTCTTTCAGCAGAAGTCAGTACGCTTTCAGGAACTTCCTCGCCAGGTTCTGCAGGAGGAGGGACTGCTTCTCCTGTTGTTCCGAAGCTTGGTGTTGCAGGCGGCGCAGGCAAGCTGTCTAGATCCTGGCCAACAGCCATGATTGAAAATAAGAATATGAATAGTACAGAAATTATCAGGAAATAAGTCTTTCTAATCTTTCTCACCTCTTTTTTATATTTAAATGGGATTGATATTTTTAAATCTATTGGTTTTTTATATGTGTAAAGCTTTTTTATGATAAAATGAATGCAAGAACACACCTGGCTTTTGGATTTTTGTTTGGTCTGCTTAGCTTGGCGTATCTTAAACCTAGTAATTATATAATTTATTTTGCAATAGTTTTGTTTGCAGCGCTACTACCTGACTGTGACCATCCAGACAGCAGCATCAATAAGAAAGTTCCTATATTCAAGGTATTTGCTTACATATTCAAGCACAGAGGTTTCTTCCATACTTTGTGGGTGCCGTTGGTTGTGTTCTTTCTTTTGTATAAGTTTGGCTATTATCAATATGGAGTTGCAGTTGCAGTGGGTTATGGTGCGCATCTATTGTCAGACGGCCTGACAAAGATGGGTGTGAATATCATACATCCTCTGAAACAATTGAGAGTGCAGGGTTTTGTCGAGACAGGAGGTTTGTTAGAACATCTGATTTTCGGTTTGGTTGTGATAGCTTGTGTCTTATTGTTGGTTTTCTAAATTTGCTGGCTAAAGATTATTAAATCTTGATTCCTAAGAAGATGTCATGGTCTTGGCACCACAATCCAAGCCATCAATCATCACCACTGGACATGTCTGAAACCACAGTATTTTGGGGGTATACGGCCTATAACCCTTTTCTTGTATGTCATTGGCCACTGGTCATGCACCAGAACAGAGTTTAAATATGGTCCTGGGATATTTGATTATGGCCTTGAAAAAGGCAATAAAAATTTAAAGAGGTGTATATTTATGGCAAACAAGAAGATTGAATCTGTACAGGAAATCTATGAAGAGGGGGTAGTTACTGAAGAACCTATAAATGAGGAGGAGATTATAATCGAAAAAAAGGAAATGCAAGTGAGCGACCTGCCGGGTGTGGGGCCTGCAACTGTAGATAAATTGGCAAAAGCAGGTTTTGATAATCTGATGTCAATAGCAGTAGCCAGTATTGGAGAATTGTGCGATGCGTCTGGTGTGACAGACGCTAATGCAAGAAAGATTATCCAGGCTGCAAGAGAAGGCCTTGACATGGGTTTTGAATCAGGAGACGCATTATTGAAAAGAAGAGAACGGGTAGAGAAAATCCAGCTGCCTTCCAAAGCATTGAATGAACTTTTAGGCGGAGGTTTTGAGACGGGCGCGATAATCGAAACTTTTGGACAATTTGGAAGCAGCAAGACACAGATTGCGCACCAGTTGGCTGTAAACTGCCAGTTGACAGGCGGAACTGCTGTTTATATTGATACTGAGAATACTTTCAGGCCAGAAAGAATAAAGCAGATGGCAGAAGCATTGGACCTAGATCCGATTGAAGTCCTGAAAAAGATCAAGGTTGCAAGAGCATACAATAGCGATCACCAAATGTTATTGGGGGAGAAGGTTGAAGAATTGTGCAAGGACAAGAGCCAGAACGTGAAAGTCGTTATTGTCGACAGTCTGACTGCATTGTTCAGGGCAGAGTTTATCGGTCGAGGTACTTTGGCAACAAGACAGCAGAAGATCAACAGGCATATGAGAACACTAGCAAAGATCGCTGACACGTACAATGTTTGTATCTTTGTCACGAACCAAGTCATGGCAAAGCCAGACCAGTTCTTTGGCGATCCTACTGCTGCTATAGGCGGAAACATTGTCGGCCACAACAGCACGTTCAGAATATATCTGCGAAGAGGAAAGAAAGGTACCAGAGTTGCTAAATTGATTGACTCGCCAAATCTTGCAGAGAACGAGTGCGGGTTCCAGATAACAGAGAAAGGTATAGAAGATATTTGATTATCTTCCGCCGAAATAAATATTTTTAATTCTTTTATCTTTTAATATTTTTTTCCCGCCTTTGAGCGCTATCTTGCCGTCTTCTAGAATGTAAGTTCTGTCTGCGATCTTTACTGCCTGTTTCGCATTCTGTTCAACAATGATTATTGCAACCCCTTCCTTATTGATGGCTTTTATTCTGTCGAAAATTTCTTTCATTGCTTTTGGTGACAGTCCTAAGGAAGGTTCGTCCAAAAGAAGAAGTTCAGGGTTCTGCATCATTGCTCTTCCTATTGCCAGCATCTGCTGCTGGCCCCCGCTCAAGGTGAAAGCGAGCTGTTCCATCTTTTCTTTAAGAAATGGAAATTTATTATAGACGTCCTGCAAGTTTCTTTTGGTCAGTTCATGGTTCTTCATGACAAAAGCGCCCATCTCTAGATTTTCTCTCACTGTCATGTCATCAAAGACCTGTCTTCCCTGGGGAACATAACTAACTCCTTCATAGATGAGTTCGTGCGTGGGCAGTTTCGTGATGTTCTTGCCCTTGAAAATTATTTTCCCTCCCTTTATATCGCACAGGTTAAAGATGCTCTTCAATAGTGTAGATTTTCCAGAACCATTCGGACCTATGATGGCAACTATTTCTGCTGGCTTGACTTCTAAATCTATCTTATGCAGAATTTCCATCTGGCCGTAGCCTGACTTAAGGTTTTTTATCTTTAGCATCTCATTCTCCCAAATAAGCCTCAAGGACTTTTTTGTTTTTCTTGATATGTTCTGGTTTTCCTTCTGCAATGACCTTGCCTTCGTCCATGACAATGACATGGTCTGCTATCTTGAGCGTGAAATTCATGTCATGCTCTATCAATAATATTGTTTCTTTCTGTTTCTTCAGTTTTAACAGCAATTTTGCTATTTCTGTTCTTAATTTAGGATTGACGCCTGCAACTGGTTCATCCAGCATCAATAATTTATGAGGATTAAGTATTGTTCGCGCGATCTCAATCAATCTTTTTTGTCCATAACTAAGTTCTCTTGCAATCCTTTTCTCGAATTTTTCCATATTAACCAGTTCGAGCATCTGCCTGACTTTATTTTCCTTTTCTGCAGTTATTCTATTTGCTCGGAAGAAATTTCTCCAGAAGAAAGTATCTTCATTGTCTATTGCAATAAGAAGATTGTCTTTCACAGTGAGGTTGTTGAATAATCTCGACTGCTGGAATAATCTGGAAATGCCTTTGTTTGAAACAATGTACGGCCTGAGATTTGTGATTTCTTCTTTGTCCATCAAGATTCTACCTGTTTCTGCCTTTAAGATTCCAGATATGAGATTGAACACAGTAGTCTTGCCGCTGCCGTTCGGTCCGATCAAGGCTGTGATAGAATTTTCTTTTACATTGAAAGTGGCG
Organism: Candidatus Woesearchaeota archaeon; assembly: GCA_019322855.1. GTDB lineage: Archaea > Nanobdellota > Nanobdellia > Woesearchaeales > WJKV01 > WJKV01. The sequence continues at coordinate 5,942 of JAHWIA010000052.1, forward strand.
CCATCTACAGCTTTCACACCGCCGAAGTATTTTTTCAATTTCTTTATCTGTAACATTTTATCCCAATTTTATTTTTCCGAACAAGCCTTTTGGTTTGTAAAGCAAGATGAGTATCAATATCAAGGCATATATTATCTGCCTCATAGGCCCTACCATTGACGAAGGAAATCCGATGAATCTCAATGGTTCTGGCAGAAGGACAAGGATGATCGATACAATTATCGTGCCCCTCAATGATGCGAGACCTGCAATGATAACTATCGCCAGTATAGGAACCATCTGCATCAGATGGAAGGATGATGGATCTATGAAAGTAATGTAATGTGCGTAAAGACTTCCTGCGATACCTGCTATCAATGCGCTGATTCCCAAGGCATAAGTCTTCATCTTGAAAGTATTCTTTCCAAGAA